>CAZLHA010000001.1:0-23008 GCA_964559155.1 uncultured Candidatus Bathyarchaeia archaeon
TGTATAAACATGTTTATACCATGTATATAAGGACGTTGATGAGCTAAACACGTACGAATCTTTTATTTTTTATGCATAATTATGAGTTGAAGAAAATAGAATGAAGAACTGAAATACCTAACCTTACACATCATAAGTTTCTATGTTATCGTGTTAAGCGAAGAAAGTAATTATATTCACGATGATTCTGACAGTATCTAGAGGTATAAGGATACTAGGCTCATTCAATGAGACTAGGGAAGGTGACCAAGTAATCTTCGTGATCATTTCTCGGTGACTTCAAATAACTTGCGCATTAATAGATATCCATGAAACCCCTTGTATTAATCAGCCCAGACACAAAAAACGTAGCAGAAGATATATCCAGTGTTCTCAGAGAGCATGCAGAGGTTAAGTACGTAAAAAGACCCTACCATGATCAACTTGAGAACGCCTATGCTGTGCTAGTAGGAACAGAGCCAATAAACGCAGAGTACTTGGATAAAGCCCCAAATCTGAAGCTTGTGGCTAGGTTCGGCGTAGGATACGATTCTGTAGATGTAGATGAATGTATCAAGAGGGGAATAACTGTAACCCACACGCCTGGTGTGCTAAGCAGTGGAGTAGCTGATCATACTTGGGCTTTGATCCTTGGATTCAGCAGACATATTCCCTTTGCGGACTCTTATACACGAGAGAAGTGGGGTAAACGTGAAGGATACATTCCCTTTGGTTGGGATACAGAGGGAAAAATTCTTGGGATACTGGGATTAGGGAGGATAGGTTTAGAGGTCTTGAAACGTGCTCAGGGTTTCCCGGTTAAGACCATATACTATGATATTATCCGTAAAACGGAGATCGAGAAAAAGTACGGTGTGAAATATGTCTCATTGGAGGAGTTGCTTAGAAGAAGCGATATCCTTACAATACACACAGCCCTGACAGACACCACTAAAGGCTTAATCGATGGAAAAGCCCTCAGCAAGATGAAAAAAACTGCACTAATAGTCAACACCAGCAGAGGACCAGTTATAGATGAAAAAGCCCTAATCAAAGCCCTGAAAGAGGGAAAAATTAAGGGAGCGGCACTGGATGTCTTTGAGGAAGAGCCAATTCCACTGGACAACCCATTATTTGGTATGGATAACGTGGTGCTCTCACCACATTGTGCTTCAGCTACATGGGAGACTCGTAGAAAGATGGCTATACGCTCCGTGGGAAACGTAAAAGATTTCCTAATGGGAAAAAAGCCGCCTAATATCGTTCCTGAACAAAGAGATATCTCATTCTAGGGGATTTATTCTTTAATACCCCTAGTGTTAGCATAATCTGATATGACTGAGCTGCAGGGTAATCTTGTAGTTATGACTGTATGTTACCTGTATATTATCGTGGTTATACTGGTAGCAAGTTACCTTAAACGAGGTATACTTAGCCCTATTGCCAGTAGAAAATTCCTCCACTCCATGATAGGAAATCTTCCATTAATCATGCCATTCTTCACCCAGAGCATATTCCCATTCCTAGTAGCCAGCCCGTTTATCATAATAACATTCCTCGCCACACCATACAGCCCTACGCCTTGGCTTAGCAAGAAACTCAGCGGCTTAACCGATATCACAGGAGAGGGACACCAAACTGGACTTGTTCTCTACGCCATAAGCTACACTATTCTAGCGTATCTCTATGGACTTAAACCATACATTGTAGCGGCAGGCATATTCCCTATGGCTTATGGGGATAGCTCCGCTGCTTTACTCGGAATGAGGTATGGGTATAGACGGTTTTGGGATAAGAGTTTTGAGGGAAGCGCGGGTATGTTCCTAGGTAGTCTCATCAGTCTGCTTGCGGGGATGATGTATTTCTCATCAATTTACGGATTCAGTATATCTACTCAGATCATCCCGATAATACTGGTGGCTATAGTAACAACAATCATCGAGTTCCTATGTCCAAGCGGATTAGATAACATTGCGGTTCCAATACTTGGCGCAGCTACATTCATATTGGCTGGAGGTGGAGCCTAGTGCTCATAGTATTTGATGGCTTAGACGGATCCGGTAAGAGCACACAAGCACTACTACTATGCAAATATCTAGAAACACGGGATAAGACCTGGATTCTTAGGGCCCACCCATCCGGTGATAATTTTTTCGGGAAAAAAAGCAGAGAATACCTGTTCAGGGAAGGGAAAAAGGCAAGAATCTCGGCCAGTTTATTTTATCTACTAGATGTTATTCGTTCAATTTTGTTTTATAACTGGAGAAGAGTTGATTACGTGGTGTTTGTAAGATATTTGATGGGTACAGCGTACCTACCCAAATCCCTCTACAAACTAGGGTATTTATTCTTCCTGAAAATGGTACCCAGCAGCCCATACATGTTCTTCATAAACACAAGCCCAGATGAAGCTTATAACCGGATAGAGGAAAATAGAGATAAGAAAGAAATGTTTGAGAGCCTAGAGAAGCTAAAGAAAACTTACACCAAGATTACTTCTCTCGCAAATAGACCTGAGTGGATAACCCTAAACGGAGATAGACAAAGTAAGGAAATCCATAAAGAAGTTAGACACGCTCTGGCTCTTCAAGACCAAAAACCAAGAGAGTTATGATTAAGATCACGGCGATTTGAACATACATTGGAGCAGGGAATCCATAGTTCTCATAGAGTAACCCTGAAACCCATGCAGCTGGAAGACTGCCTATCTTACCATATGCATCAACTTTCCCAAAAACAGTGCTTCGTTTCTCGGGTTTAACTGTCTCAGTGATGTAACTGGTGTATGAAGGCATCCAGAAACTAATGTCAATAGCTGAGAAGGCGTAGAAGAAAATAAAATGCTCTACCCTCTCCGAAAAAAGGAACCCTACGGGAGTTACTAAAGCCATAACCATACTCATTAGAAGTCCTTTCTTTCTACCTATCTTATCCACGAGTTTTCCCAGCGGGATAGAACCAATAGCCCAGGTGAGATTGAAGGCTGTTGAGAGAAACCCCAACTGTACAGTTGTAAATCCAAAGGTCTCACTGAGGGCACCATATAACAGACTATAAGCAACCGAATAGCTGAACCCCATGCACAATAATGCTAGGTATAGTCTAACCAGAGGTTTCTCTGGTACAAAGGAATGCCTTATCCGCTCGCGTATAGTTTTCTTCTCAGGGAGGGGTTCTTTTTTCTCAAGAGTCTCTTTTAGATATCTGATGCATACAAGTGAGCCTAGAGTATCTCCTGCCACCATGAGTAGAAAAATGGGTGAATAACCTAGTCTTAATGCTATGTAACCGCCTAAGGTGGCCACAATTGTGCTGGTTCCTTGGGCTATAGTAACTAGGGTACTTAAAGCGGTGGCTCTCTGAGTGCTATCAACTGACTCGGTTATTAGGGCGTTTCGAGCTGGGTTTCCAATCATGAACATTGCGGTAAAACCCATGAAAAACCCGAAGCAGAGAAAAGCCCAGAAGCTATCAGATAGGAGTAAAAACAGGATTGATACTATCCTTGAGATAATGGTGACTACGATTACTGGTTTTCTCCCATATCTGTCACTGATATACCCCCAGAAGAATAACCCCAAACCTGTGCTGATATTGATCATTGTCTGAACAACCCCAAGTTGGGGCAGAGTTACACCTGTGCTTAGAATATAGGGTTGCCAAATAACATAGAACATTCCTAGACCTATCTGACCCAGAAGAGTTTGGGCAGCAAGGACACGAATGTTACCCTCTAAGGCTAGGAACCTGGTTACTCGCTCCAATAAAACCGAAACTGTAAAGGGTGTTCTGTGATAAAAAATAAGCGAAATTAGAGATGTTTGATGAATAAGTCTATGTTGTGTTTAACCTCCCGGACATCGTACATGCCTATGTTCCATGCATCGATGAAATCTTTGAACTGGAGACACCACTCTATCACCTCATCACCTCTATCCCTTAGCCGCCCTGCATTCAACAGTTTTATGACATAAACGCCTCTTCCATCTTCTTTCAATGCTCTGATGGCTTCAATCCTTTCCTCAAGGGTGCCATCATCCATTACGGCCCCAGTCTTATTCAGGGTCGTACATACTACATCGATCTCGGGTACGTCCAAGACTTGCTGTAACACCTTTGTGCTATGTGTGCTTAACCCGGTTGCGTGGATTATGCCTGATTCTTTTGCCTCCATCCAGGCATCCAGCGCACCCATCCGCTCATCTAGTGTCCCAGAATAGTATGGCCTATCCAAGGCATCCTTCCTATTCATGGGCTCTGATGGAACTACGTGAAGAAACATGATGTCAACATAATCTGTACCAAGTGATTTCCTGCTGTAATCCAGTGCCTTCCAGCCATCTTCCTCAGAGAGGGCGTTGGACTTGTCTACAATAACCACGTTTTCTCGATCAACAAGTTTCAAGCCCTCCGCCACGTGGGGATGGGTTCCATAATCATCGCTGGTATCCCAAGTGTTCACTCCCAGCTCTAGTGACTTCTTGAGTATCTCTGCTGCCTCTTCAGGGCTTTTATCTCCCTGTGTACGATTTCCATCGGGTCCTTTCTTGAAGTTGAATGGCTCGGTACCGTAGATTAGCCGTGATACTTTGACCTTTGTTGAGCCTAGTCTGATTTTCTGCATTATTCTCACCTATTAATAATAGACAGGATTATTTATCCTACCTTAGCGGTGGAGATAAAAGACACGTCTAGTATTCAAGAATACTTTGATCAAGGTTAAACCATTACCACGGAGAAGCAGTACGAGTATACCTCCTATAATAGTTGTACGTCATGGAGAAGCTGAACACCTTGTTTCAGATATAACGGGAGGCTGGTCTGATACATTGCTCACTGAGCTAGGGCATAAGCAGGCTATGAGTGCAGCTGAATATCTCCATACGTTGATCGGGGATCAAGAGGTTGAGATACACTCCAGTGACTTGTTAAGGGCGGTTCAGACCGCCCAGCCTTTCGGGGAACTCGTCTGTGAAGAGATAGCGAAACATCGAGAGCTACGAGAGATAAATAATGGGGTAGCAACCGGGAAACGTCGTAGTGAGGTGGAGCATCTCTATAATCCTCCTTGTGATCCAATCCTCGACTGGTGTCCGTATCCAGAAGCGGAGACTTGGGGTAGTTTTTATAACCGGGTGAGCACGTTCATGGATCTATTAATTCGCGATCATGAGAAAATAAAGGTAATATTTGCTCATGGGGGTACGGTTCATCATATAGTTTCATGGTGGTTAGACCTTGAGCCAGAGCATATGGCTAGATGTGGCTTTGGTGTTGCGCCAACAGGGATAACAGTATTAACGGAATCGGTGTTCAGTGAACATGTGATAGAGCGCTTGAATGATACGTTTCACCTGAAAGAGGTGGGATATTATTACCCGCTCCCAATCTTTGATGCTTAGTAGTTACTGAAGTGCGCGTGAGCGATCCTGTAGCCATCATCTTCAACGTATACGATGGTAACCGGACCTCTCTGCTGATTATCCGATCCTTGTCTCTGGAAAACCCAGTCAGCTTTCACTACTACACAGGATTCAAACTCTTCTATGGCTAAATCCTCTAACCAGAGCTTGTTACCTGTCTCCTTTCCGTCTTCTTTGAAGCCGAACTCTCTATGATGCTCCACAAGGTTATCTATACCCTTAATGAGCCCTTCTTTCTCACTGCTGAACTAGGTTACACGTTCATCATCGAGAAATAGTTTCCTCACCCTGTTAAGGTTGAAATTGTTCCATATCTCTACCCATTCATCAACTAGTTTTTCATTGAAAACCAATGTAATCAAAAATAAATAGAAGATTGACGATTTAAAATAAACTAAAAAAGGTGTTATACGAGGCCATACATACTTGGGCCTCCTATACCTACTCCAACTAAAGCTAGAGCAAATAAGGCTACAACCAGTATCACAACCATCAAAACCGAGACGATTGCAGCTTGAACCCAGCCTGTCTCATAGTATTGCTTAACGAGATACAGGTAAGCGACAAGCTGTACCAAACCTGCTATCTCACCACCTATAAACGCAGCTATTACAGCGTTTATTACTGCACCCAAAATTGTGATCCAGACAGCGTCCATAAATTTCGCTTTTTCGGAGCCAACAATGAACCTACCAGCTAGCCAGAGAGCCGGCGCCTGTACAAAGATGCCCACCAACACTAATCCGATTATGTTACCATACTGCATGGAAAACATCATAATTAAGAAGTTAAAGAAGTTTACCATAAGCAACCCATATATGGCCTAAGCCACAATTTTATCCAAATTGAAGAAAATACTTCTCACAGGATATGAACCGTTTCTAGACTTTGAACGCAACCCTAGCATTGAGGCGTGCAGGGTAATTGAAGACAACACATACAATGGCTACAAGGTGATTGTTGAAGAACTCCCAATGAAATATAAGGAGATTAGAAACCTTGTGGAGCATATTATTGATGAACACCAGCCATCAGCGGTAATAGCCACAGGGGTCTCCAGTATGGCCCCGGATATATGTGTGGAACGTGTAGCCATTAACATTGGGAGCGCTGATGGAGGACCCAATTTCGGCTTCGATAAACTTGATCAGGTGCTTAACCCGGATGGCCCAGCAGCGTACTGGTCAACACTACCCATCAGGGACATAGTAAATGAGATTAACGCGGTTGGAATACCCGCACGGATAAGTAACAGCGCTGGTACTCAGGGATGCAACTTAGTTTTCTATCATCTATTAGATTACATAAATTCGAAGAATCTGGAAACCCCAGCTGGCTTCATTCATGTGCCAAGGTTACCAGAGAACACTGTCGGATCAAGGAACCCCTCAATGAATCTCTCTGACTCAGCGAATGCCCTTGAAATAGCTGTTAAAATAACAGCATCTCGTCTCTAAAGGTAACATCTTATTATCTCCAAATCTTAATTCTTCATGTGCGAATGGATTATCTTCGAAGATCAGCTGCTATACTTGGTTTCGGAATAATTACATCATATTTCACTATTTTTAACCTAAACCTGAGCAACGTATGGGTATACATATATCTCAAGATAATCAGTTTCGGGTTAATCCCCCTCACTATCTGTTTCAGCTGGCTTTATTTATGGAGAAACGAGCCGGAGCCATTTCAGTTTCTAAGCTACTATAATAGCATCACACAGGGCTTATTCATAGTACTCAACATTGTAAGAGTTCCACCTAGGAAAATGGGTTTCTTCGGCCTAGTCTACATTCTACTATCTACAATTCTAATAGGAATATATCTAACAAACTGGGCTAAGTCAAAGATAGGTTTCTTCATAACAGGGGGACTAATACTATTGAACGTAGTATTCGCATTCGGGTTGGTGATGACAACTTTTGAACAAGTACATCCAATATTTACAGACGCTGGCCCCAGTATGGCGGCTGTAAGCGACTTCATCACTGAGATTAGCATAATGGGAGCCCTCCTCACAGCGAGCAGCCAACTATACTGGCACGAGATCCTGAAGAAACGTCGAGAACAGGAGATAGTAGAGCGAATATTCGCTGAGTTAGAAGCTGAAGACGTTTAACACAATATGATGAATATCAATCGTAGCCCAGGGGATCAATCGAAGAAATATAGAGACCCACCTGTTTGAAATAGGTTCATCACTATGAAGAAAGTTAATTAGCGAGGAAAATAAAAAACAAGCCAGTACGAGCATCATTCGTATTTTAAAGTTAATTCGTCCAGTGAATTTCATTAAAGGTGTTGTACTAGGTAGCGAGATAACGGACATATCTTATGACGCCCTTATCAAGTAATATATTCTTTATACCTAGCACTAGAGAAGAGGTGAATCTAACTGAGTTCCATACCAGACTGAGAACCAGATGACACCGAAAACGTAGTAGAGAATTATACTAAGCCATGTCTAGTAATAAAGAAAACAGTTGAAATAATATTTTCAAACCCGTACCCTTGTAGAGGGATTAATACACATAGGACCCTCGAGGAACATTGAAAAAGGGCAACAGGCTATCTGTCTTATTCGATCTTATTGTCACCATTGTAGTCGACGAGTATCACCGGTATTCTAGAGTTCACGACGACCTGCTCCGCTATGTCACCCAAAATGATCTTCCGTAGACCCGAGTTCCTCCCCTTACCCAAGAATATATAATCTGCTCCCACTCTCTCAGCTTCCTCGATGATAAGCTCAGAAGGGTTACCCTTATGAACCACTGCATCATGTTCAAGGTCTCCGACACCCTCCAAACAGCTATTAAGATCATAGTAATTCGTCTTGGACTCACCTTCACGTACATTAAGAATGCAAAGCTTGGCGTCGACTTTCCTCGCTATCTCAGTGGCCTCCTGAAGGACGTTCATAGAGTTCGGAGTATCACTCAGAGCCACCAGAAACCGGAACTCCTTGTTAACAGTCACCTTCGTAGGGTCAACTCGTCCCTTCTCCAGCAGCCTCGGTGCTGCCCAAGATATCCCCAGAGCTCCAATGGGCGCTGTAACGAGTATCGATAGCACCGTCATCGCTAAGATGATCTCCCCGTAGGGAAGCCCCAGCGTCAAGGGAATGGCCCCGATGGCTGCCTGGACGGTGGCCTTAGGGCTTGTACCCACGACCATGAACACCCGCTCCTTCAATGTCAGCTTAGACCCCAGAGTCGATAATACTACTCCCGTTACCTTACCCAATATAGCACCGATCGCTAGAATGATCAGTCCTGTCATACCCACCCCAAAGATGACTCGTGTATCCACCACTGCACCGATGAGCACGAATAGGAAGATCTCAGCCATGACCCACGCGCGTTCAAGTTCAGTTCTTACCCGTCTCGTGGATACGAGGCTGGACTCTTGGATGGTGAACCCTAGGGTCATGGCAGACAAGTAACCCGAGTAGCCGAGGTGCTCGCCGCCCACAACGAGGGCGACGGCTACAACAAGGGCTAGTAGGGTGTCTTGAACAGGACTGGATGTCAGCCTAGATTTGCTTGTGAGTATGTAAATTAAGCGTCCGCCCAGATACCCGGTGACGATGCCCCCGATGATTTGTATCGGTAGGCTCCACAATTGGGGCCAGATGCTTTTGGCTCCTGCAGTTGCGAGTTCTATAAGGACGCCGAATATAGTGATTGCGACTACGTCTGTGAGGGTTCCGCCTGCTAAAATGAGGTCGGGTACACCATGTTTCTCTCCCCATCCCTCGCTTTTTAGTTTGAGCATGCTGGGAACGATGACGGCGGGGGATTCTGCGCAGATGATCCAGCCTAGTATCCAGCAGCTTAGCCAGTCCCATCCGAGTAACAGTTGAGTGCTTATAGCTAGTATGGTTGCCTCCATGGCGACTGGAAGGACTCCGAGCCGGAGGGTGACGGATCCTTGTTCCATGATCTGTCGGAGGTCTAGTCCTAGTCCTGCTTTGGTGAGGATGATTATGAGGGCGAGTGTTCGGATGGCGCTTCCTAGATGGATGAATTCTGGTGAGAGGAGGTTTAGCGCATAGGGTCCTATAGTTATGCCGCATATGATCATGCCTATGAGGCGTGGTAGTTTTAGTCTCTCCGCTATGGTTCCAGAGATTAACCCCGCCCCAGCGATTAGTGCTATGTCTAGAAGCATCGATTTTCTTCCTTTGTTGTTTGTGGTATTTAATTTCGGGTAAGGTTGCTTGGCGTTTATTAACTCTTTCGTCTGTAGGGAATACCAGAAAATGCTAGGCTGTGAGGGCTTTTGGGGGTCGATTTTAAGTACCCTGGTTTTTATGTTCTTTGATCCTGTGCTGCATCTAGAAGTCGGGGATATTATGGTTGGTTCTATGCTGGATTCTTCTAGCTCGTGCTAGTGTCTTAGACCGTGCCCTGTTAAGAGGTAGACTGTTTCACATCCGGCTCTGAAGCCCATTTCTACGTCCGAGGGGGGTCGATGGGAACTATGGCTTAGGTCACTGCCCCAGTACTCAAATGAAGACACCACTAATATTCACAGTGTTAACCACTTAGGAGATAATATCTTTGAACAAGTAGTATGAGTGTTTTTAAAACAGTAAGGTTAAAGTAAAAATTCGAGCGCCAATTAAACTTGTCCAAACTACCTAGTTTAGAGACAATAGAAAACATTGTTTAATTGAGGATAAACGAAATAAGTTATGAGTCTCCCTGTGTGGAAGGAAAACAATGGCAATCAATGATTGACATCTAACTCAGGGAGACTCAACGAGGGTAATTAGCGCCGTTTTTAAACCTTTATCTTACGGCAAAGGTCAGGCCATAGAATAATTATCACAAAGTAATGATAAAAAATCAGCGTTTGAACACTATTTCACCATCAACCACAGTCATCAATGTTTCTACCTTGTTCAAATCATCATGGTCAATGGTTAAGGGATCCCGGTCAACAACCACGAGATCAGCTAATTTACCGGTCTCTATTGTTCCCTTAATTTCCTCCTCCCAAGCAGCATAAGCACCATCAATGGAGTAAGCCTTGATAGCCTCTGCTGGAGTCACCCCCTCTGGGGCATACAAGACTTGTCCACTGCTGGTTTTTCTCGTAACCATACTATAAATGCCTAGCCAAGGATTTGGGTCACATATACTTGCATCGCTGTGACCTGGAGCAGGTATTCCTTTATCAATGAGGCTTCTGTGAGGCCACATATACTTCATTGCTTCTTCGCCTCTGTTTTGCTTGTATGCATCTCCCAAGTCATGTAGGAAGGCTGTTGCTGATGCGTCAATCACCCCTAGTTCTAGTAATCTTTCCTGTATAGGAGGAGTCACATAACAACAGTGTTCTATCCTGTGTCTATGGTCATCTCTAGGTTGTCTCTTTAATGCATTCTCAATGGCGTCCAGAGATCTATCGATGCCCCTATCCCCGACACCATCCAACCCCACTCTAATACCTGCTTTATGAGCCTGCCAGACTCTCTCAGTAATATCATCCTGATCAAAAAGAAGAATACCAGTGTTATCCGGTTCACCCACATAGGATTCATAATAAGCCGCTGTTCTTCCACTAGTACTAGTATCAAAAACCCATTCAGCCTCCGTGATCTTAAGCCACTCATCACCGAAAGGAGTCTCTATGCCCGCAGCTATAGCACCCTCCACCATTCCCTCGTCTCTACCACTCAGATGGACTGCAACTCTGACTTTGAGTTTTCCATCCCGGTTTAAAGCCTGCATTGCCTTGAACTCGATTGGACTCACCATGCTTGCATGAATACTTGTTAACCCAAGCTTCAGACACTCATCAAACACCATCTCCAAGCCCTTGTAGAACTCTTCAAAACTATAAGGAGGCATCTTGTGATAAACCAAGTCTTTCGCTGATTCACGAAGTAACCCGGTTAACTCACCTTTTTCATCATGTTCTATCTTGCCGTGATGGGGATCAGGTGTATCTTTTGTAATGCCTGCTTTTTCCAGGGCTAAACTATTAGCTACTCCATTGTGACCGTCTCTTCTCTGAATGTATAATGGATTATCCGGAGCCACTTCATCCAGTTCCTCTAGGGTAGGGTATCTACCCATCTTGACATCATCCATTCTGTAGCCTAGAATCCAGTTACCTTCAGGAGTCTCATCCACTTTCGCGGCGACAGCTTGAAGCATATCTTCTACGGATTCAAGATCCGGTCCGCAGGCAACGCCTCTTACAAGATAAGCGCCCCAGCTACCCCCGGGATGCATGTGACTGTCTATTAACCCGGGAAGAAGTGTTTTCCCATCTAGGTTGATTATTTTTGTTCTGTTGCCAACCGTCTCTTGTATGAACGCGTTTTTACCAGCTCGGAGAATTTTACCACCTTTAACCGACACTGCTTCGTGAACATCATTATCATCATTAAGTGTTATTACTTTACCGTTTATGAACGCCAGATCAGCGCATAAATCATCTGGGATAGTCATAGGGGTTAGATATGTTATGGATTTATAGAATTTCTTCTCCCCTGAAAAGATTCTGAAACTTGATTATTAATTTTCTATTCAGTTCTAGATTATACTGTAGTGACATATATGAGTCAAAACTCTGGGTAGAG
This sequence comes from uncultured Candidatus Bathyarchaeia archaeon, assembly GCA_964559155.1. Taxonomy (GTDB): domain Archaea; phylum Thermoproteota; class Bathyarchaeia; order TCS64; family TCS64; genus RBG-16-57-9. The sequence goes on from CAZLHA010000001.1 coordinate 12,001, forward strand.
TCATCTGGTAGATCGGATATATTGAACTCCTCCCGATCCATCTCGCTTATAGCCAAGTCCTCTAAAACAAGCTTGGTCAAGTGACGCATCTCATCATCGTCTAATATGAGAGCGTATTTGTCGAAACTCTTTCTCCAATCCCCAGTTTTTTTACGTTCAATCATCCGAGAAACTGTCTCTGAGACCAAATTGAACAATTTGATCTCTTCCTCCAAGAAAGGCCCTTTGAAAGCCGTTGGTCTATCTTCAATGTATCCAATGGTGAGCCTGCCTACAACGAGACCATAGTTTTGAACCATAGCGCTGTAACTTTGAGAAGGAGACTTGTAATCCTTCGAGTCATATACATGATTCTCGACGGTTAATCTTACAACGGTTACATCAGGGTACTGGGTTGAATCGGTTAAGATATCTACTATTAGGTTTAATATATCATCTATTGATAGATCTTGGTTTTCCTGTAGTTTACTGATCCGGTATAAGCAGTCAAGTTCTCTGATCCTGAGTTGGTAATGATAAAGTAGTTTTTCCTGCTTTTTTTCGAGCTCCTTTCTCCTATCCTCTTCCTCCAATCGAGCAAGGGCTATACCTATACTCTCTCCGATACCCTCAAGACAGGTAATAAGGGCCTCCGAGAATTTACCCTGAGATTCATCGTTCAACTGAAGGAGACCGATTACCCCATCAGAACTTTTTAACGGGATTAATGCTACTGAGAGATACCCCTCTGTGTTACATACGTCTCTTGTTTCTCCAATATCTTCGAGGGTTGTGACTTCTAGTAACTTATTGGTATTATTGGTCCAAAAGCTCCCGCCTTCTGTAAAAAAAGGCAAATCGGGATCCGTGTTTTCCATGAGCACTCTACCGCACATGCACGCAAGTTGTGGCACTCCATCAATAATTTCGTTGCATAGTGAGTTCTCCATCTCAATATGGGTATCACTAAACCCGTCGAAGAAATAATAGGGATAATCTCCCCTATCTTCAAGACGAATCGCTGTAGCGGATACATCTAAAACATCTTTTATCTCCTTTAATATCCGATCAATTGCTTCAAACTGTGTCTCTGCTCGGTTCAGAAGTTGAAATATGTTTAACGCTAATTGTTCAAGATTTGACTTTTTTCTAGCTTCTGATCTGAGCAATGTGACTCACTTATGGGAGATATTCTTGTCTATGATTATTGGGGATCGTATAGATAAAATAGTGGTATCCATCACGGAATGACTGAAAGAGGCCTATCCCCCTTTGCGAGAAATATTGCCTTAGAAACTATTCTGTAGGTGTAGTTTCCTGGTTTAGTTAAATTGAAGGGGAAAATGTATTGCCCCGTTGAATCGGGTGGAATCTTTACATTCTTAGTGATGTTCATCTCTATTTTGTCATCTTTGAGTATGCTGCATGTCACGTTTTCTACTAGACTATGTAAACGCATTGGGTTTCTGAACTCCACCAGAACATATCCCGGCTCATTTATCTTAAGACTCGATATGGATTCTTCGGTATAACTTCTCCAAACTGAATCCACATAATCAAGCTTAGGGGAACTAACAAGAGGATAACGGGTTACGGTATACGGAAGCCAAGTATCTAAAAAGAGAAGGTGTACGTGAACTCTCCCCTGAAATATTACTTTAACCTCTCCACTATGGGCCTTGGAGGATTCCTCCACGAGTCGTCTAAATTCTTCAAGGTCTTCTATATCTAGACTAAATGATCGCTTAGTATAGCTGATATAGCTTATTTTTTGTTTATCGAAATGATAACTCGCTTGTTCTACGAGGTTATCTTCTAGATACATGTTGAGTTCCATGCCAGAGGCTTCGGGCTGGTTTACAACAACAGGGCTGACAGTCAAACCGATAAGCCATCTATTTACATAATCTGGGGTACTAGTTACAATATCTGCAGCGTTATCTGCACTAGAGGAAGTTATAATCAAGCCAATCTCAAGGTCTGGGTCTCCACCTTCAATTAAGTCTAAGATATATCTAGATAACTCCTCTTCAGAGACCTCAAAAAGTATCTTTAGCTCAGTCATCTCCTGATAATTTGCGTAATAATTACCGACTTCACGTCCACCTATGACAGAGATGAAGAATAGAATGAGAATTAATATCCCCGTGATTTCATCCCGTTTAATAGGTTTCGACCCGGTCATCAAAATTCTCTTGTATCCGTACCATATTATGATTACTAAGAACGTTTTTGGTAAATCTTTAAAATATACCCAAGGCTTATGTGAAAAAGTCAGAGGCTACAACATGAAGTCAATGCATCATAACGGCGTCATGGTGCCCCCAAATTATGAAGCAAAAGGGCTATCCGTAAAAATCAAGGGCGAATGGCATAAACTAACACCCGAAGAAGAGGAAAGGGTAGTCGCTTGGGCAGCAAAAATTGGGACCCCATACGTTGAAGACCCTGTTTTCGCTTGGAACTTTCACGGCGATCTCAGCGAGTTAATGGGAATGGAGGTGAAGCCTGGTGATATTGACTACACTCCAATACACAAGATGATTGTAGCTGAGCGCAAACGCAAAAAAAATCTCAGCAGGGAAGAAAAAAAGAAACGCCGAGAAGAGCGAAAAAAGGTTCGTGAGGCTAATAAAGAGAAATATGGCTGGGCTACCATCGATGGAGAGAGATGTGAGCTTGGCAATTATATGGTGGAACCTAGCAGCATATTCATGGGAAGAGGTCAGCACCCACTGAGAGGAAAATGGAAAGAGGGACCCACACATGAAGATATCGAGCTGAATCTAAGCCCAGACGCGGAGATACCAGAAGGAAATTGGAAAGACATCATATGGGATCCAGAAAGCATATGGATCGCTAGGTGGCGAGACAAGCTATCCGGTAAGATGAAGTATGTTTGGCCCCATGATAGTAGCCCTATTAAGCAGAGAAAAGAGATTGAGAAATTCAACAAGGCGATAGAGCTCAAAGAGAACCTTGAAAAGGTAGAGAAATTCATCCACAATAATCTAAACCACCAAGATTTGAAGAGACGGAAGACAGCCACAGTATGCTACTTGATTAACGAGTTAAACTTCAGGGTAGGAGACGAGAAAGACGAAGAAGAGGAAGCAGATACCGTAGGAGCATCAAGCCTAAGAGCCGAGCATATAACCATAAACGGGGATGGGACAGTAACATTCGACTTCCTAGGAAAGGATAGTGTCAGACTAGTACAAACAGCGAAACTGGATGAATTAGTCATTGAGAACCTAAAAGAGTTCATGAAAGACAGCGACGGCAACACACTATTCGATGAGGTAAACAGCAGCGTGGTAAGCGAGTTCCTAGACGAGGTTATGGAAGGTATTACAGCCAAAGTCTTCAGAACATGTCACGCAACAGAAGCAGTAGAGGAAAAACTCAAAGAAATAGAGCTAGACCCATGTGCCCCAGAGTACGTGAAAAAACATGTAGCGACAATAGCTAACCTTGAAGCAGCCGTAACCTGTAACCATAAAAAAACCATATCTTCTTCATGGAAGAAAAGCTTGGAGAGGCAGAAAGAGCGTCTAAAAGAGCGTAAAGAGAGGGCGCGTAATAATATTATCAAATACAAGGAACGTATACTGGAAACCAATCGCAGATATGAGGAACGGATCGCCAAATACGAGGCGAAGCTAATCGCAGATAAAGAAAAACTTGAGGAATATAAAAAGGAATTAGAGTGGCGTGAAAAAGAAGGAAGAGCCACTAAAGGCATAAAAAACAGGATAAGATCAAAACGAAGAGTAATCAGAAACGGTAGAAAACGCATCCGAGACACCAAGGCTAAGCATAGGGAAAGAATAGCCAAGTTAAAGGAACGATTAGAAAACCGCAAACAGAAAGACAAAGAACTGATAGAGAAAACAAAGCTCAGGATTGAAGTTAAAGAGCTTACAAAGGACTATAATCTTAACACCAGTTTGAAAAGTTACGTGGACCCACGTGTCTTCCTTGACTGGGGTAAAAAGGTGGAATATGATTGGCGCAACTATTACAGTAAAACCCTTGAAAAGAAGTTTAGTTGGATAGACCCGGAACCAGCAGAACAGGAAGCTCAATAAACCAGGTACAACAATAGGTATCCCTGATGGATTTAGAAAATCTATTTAAACGAATGTTACCAAAGTGGACACTTCTTAACCTAGTTCTTACCGTTATTTCTATAATTTCAGCCTTGATTCTTTATTTTACGAAAACCCTGTTTCCATCAATGCAGGGATTGCTTGAGTTTACTTTGATTTCCTTGGTGAATACTATGTTTATTGTTTACTGGACTTTTTGGTTTTTTTTAGTCGTTCCACCAATCCTTGGAGCATTATATTTCAGCAGGGAAGATCCTGATTATTACAGATTCGCGGTTCAAAACCTCGTAGCCGTGATAGTGCTTTATGTTGTTAAAATCTTCTTTAACTTTGATATACTCACAATGGCGGGATAAGGCTTAAACCAGTAAAACTAACCCACCTATTACTATAAACAAAGTACCTATTGCGCTTCGTATGGTTAGGGGTTCACCGAAGAATAACGCAGCTATCACTATGGTTAATAACGGGTATGTAGCCACCAAGCTCGCGCTAAGGGAAGCACCAGTTTTTGTTATAGCAGTATAGTACAGGTAATGACCTACAGCGAAGCTAACTATTCCAGCACTGGCATAAAGCACCCCAGATTTATTCACCACTATACCTGTTAATCTACCCGTTCCACCTAGATAGATAAGAAATACTAACCCAGCTGCTATACACCCTATACCTGTACCCGTCATTGAATCAACGCCATCACCGGCGGCCTTCACTATTATTGCCTCAAACCCCCAGCAAACAACCGCAAGCAAAGCGTAAACCCAGCCCTCCAAATTACTCACCATACCTCACATAATCTAATGTGATTCAAATCTTCTGGTTCCGCGACATTGTTTTATCTCCAGAACGTGGATCCAAAGGTATGAAGAACCTAGTAAAGAGAAAACTCAAAGCCGGAAAACCTGCCCTAGGAACCTGGGTTACTATTGGTCACCCTGATATGACCATGTATCTAGCTGATATGGGATGGGATTGGCTGGTCTGCGATATGGAGCACAGTGCCTATGGTCCAGAAACCTACCACTTCATGGTACAGAGCATGCTCTATGCGCGTAAACAATGTATGCCCATGTGCAGAATACCGTGGACAGACTTGATATGGACAAAGAAAGTCATGGACGCTGGAGCCACTGGTATAGTAAGCCCCAGGATAGAGACCAAGGAACAGGCAGAAGATATGGTTAGATTAATGAAGTATCCACCATGGGGTGAACGCGGCGCCGGGCCTAGACTAGCAGCCTTCAGAGATCCGGATTACTTCAAGACTGCCAACGAGGAAACACTCTGCGTAGTGATGATCGAGACAGCTAAGGGAGTTGAAAACATAGAGGAAATATTCAGCGTTGAGGGAGTAAACGCCTGCTTCGTTGGCCCAAGCGACTTGAGCCTAGACATGGGTATACACAAGGATTACACAAACCCAGAGTTCTTGAAGACCCTTGATAGGATAGTTGAAGCCGGAAGAGACGCAGGTGTAGCACCAGGTATGCATTGTTTCACTACACCTGGGCCAACCAATATCAATGAAGCAATAGAAAGGGGATTCCTTTTCTGCGCAGTTAACGCGGATACAGCATTCCTGAGAAATGGTGTGGACGCAGCGTTCAAACACATTAAGGATTGGGAGCCTAGAGAATCAGGGGAAGAGGTTGAACTCTAGCCCTCCCAGGTCTCTTCCTGCAGGAGTTCATTGAAGTATTTGTGGAAGTCTTTTGGTAGGGTCTTATAGTCAATGGTGGCTGCTTTTTCCGTTAGGTCTCTAGAGTTGTAAGTATTCCAGAATAATATAGTTGAATCTGTTTCACCCTGTTTCTTTAACCAATCCAATCCGCCTCCAAGTGCTTTTCCCGTGTATGTGTGTTCTAGAGGTATATTCTCCAGTTTCCTCATATCATCAACGCAGTCACACCCACAGTCAGTGAAATAGGCGTAGTCTTCACCCAGGTAGTCCTCAAGGAGCATTAGATCGTTATCCCTGATGTCGACCAGTGGTACTAAGGAGTCATGACCCTGCATAAACTGGTTGATGTCACGTATCATTCGTTTCATGCGCCACTTTGTCACTAACCAGGGCATGGCAACTCTTACACCAACCACCTTGGTTTTGAGTCCAGCAAGCTTACATCCAAGGTATAATCCTGCGGATGTTCCAATTGACCCGCATGCAACAATAATATAATCAGGTTCAGGGGCACCATTCTCTACTTGTTCTTTTAACTCGTATGCAGCGTTAACAAATCCCATGTTCCCTATCTCGCTGCTCGCTCCTGCTGTGACAAAATATGGTTTAGATCCATTGAGTAGGAGTTTGATGTACTCTGACGCGAAAGTGGTTATCTCAGTTAGGGTATCTTTTGTGTAAATCAATCGTATATCATAACATTTGTCAAGTAACAGGTTTTTCCGAACATACTCTGCGTTAGGTTGATCCATCATAACACCCACCGCATCAAAACCAAGCTCTTTACCGAATATACCTGTGGCAAGAACCTGATTACTGCCAGCTGCTCCTAGAGTTATCAACGTTTTTTTCCCTTTTTCTCTGGCATCAGCTAATACATACTCTAATTTTCTAACCTTATTTCCACCATAAACAGGGTTCGCTCGATCATCCCGCTTAATATAGAGATTTGAAAAACCTCTTGCCTCCCCCATATTCTTCAATTTATCTATACCGGTGGGGTACTCACCGAGACGGGTCCATGGTATCTCCTCCAATCCGGGAAAAAATTGATTTATTATAGGCGCCAATTCACCAATAATCTACTTTTTTATTGTTATAACACTAGCGAGTCATTCTGGTGGTTCTCTTATCTCTATTCGTCTTCCTTCAACTAGGGCTTTGGCGATCTTTGTTCTTCCTCTCTTTAGTAAACGCCAGATTGTTCCACGGCTTACGCCCATTCTCTCCCCTACTTCTTCCTGATTTAGGTTCTCAAGGTCTGTGAGTCTTATAGCTTCGAGTTCTGCTGGCTCTATGTTGATTGGTTCTCCGTGGGCTTCTGGCACTGGGTTGAAGGCTCTGGTTGGTGGCGTGTGGCCAATGTATACTGGGTGGGGCATTCTTCCGAATCTTCCCCGTCGTCTTCTTCCACGCTTCATATGGCTATGTGCATTATCACAATATTTAAATAATTCCGTGCAATAACACACAATAATAATATGTGCAAATGCACATAAAGGTGAATAAATAAAATGAGAAACGGAAGAAGAAATAGATACCCCGGAAACGGACCATTCAGAGATCTACCACCCAATCAGCGTCCAGGATTCCAATATGGAGGCGGACGAGGATTCAGTGGAACAGATCCAACAAGATGCGCCAGATTCCCATGGTTACCAAGATGGTGGTGGGCAAATCAGGAAGAAATTGACCCATTCACGATGCCAGCTGCACCAACAGCAGCACCCGCGTCAGAAAAAGAATACCTTGAAAACCAACTTCAATACTTGAATGCGGAAATGGAGCAGATAAAGAAAAGATTGACCGAACTCGACGGGGAAACAGAGGACAAATAAACCTCTAACCTTTTTATGTGATCAATATGAGAATCGCAGTACCCACGGAGGGAAAAAGGAAACTCAGCAATAAAGTAGCAAACACTTTTTCACGCGCATCAAAATTTACCATAGTTACCATAAAAGATTCAAAGATAGATTCTGTAGAAATAATATCCAACCCAGGAGAAACACCAGAGAGGGGAGCGGGTCCCTTAGCAGCAAGGGTACTCAAGGAGAACAACGTGGATCTAGTCCTAACTGGAGAGATGGGGCCTGGAGCCAAGAACATCTTAGACGCCCTAGATATTGAGATAAAATTAGTGGAACAAGGAAAAAGTGTGAAAGAAGTAGTATCCCCCTACATTGAGTCAGGATAATACTATTTCATTAAATTTATTCCAAGCCACCTTAATTGCTTTAGAAGCCAAAGTATCTGGATCATATTCGACTATAGGTACACCCTGAACCATAGCCTCTGTTACAGAGGGATCAAAATGTACTTTCCCTAATAGAGGCAGATCGTTTTCACTGCAATATTTTTCCAGTTCTTCACTGTTTTCATCGTTGATATCGTATTTGTTGATCACAACAAGTGGTTTCACTTCAAAATGGTCAAGCAACTGTATTGCCCGGTTAAGATCATGAATTCCACTCAAAGTTGGTTCTACAACTACGATCGATGCATCAATATCCGCTATACTGGCTATTACTGGACACCCGATTCCAGGAGACCCATCTACTAGAACAAGATCTTTATCCTGTTCTTCAGCTAGTTTACTAGCATTTTGTCTAACTAGGGTAACTAGTTTTCCACTGTTCTCCATTCCTGGAGTTAATCTTGCATGACTCATTGGGCCATACTCTGTGTCGCTGATGTAAGCATGACCACATATCCGCTCATTGAAAGCTATTGCCTCCACGGGGCAATTAACCACGCATAATTTGCATCCTTCACAGTGAATAGGATCAACCTTGAAGTCATGTATAGCGTTAAACCTGCATAGCTCCATACATTTACCGCATTCTATGCATTTGTCCGTGTTTATCATAGCAACATTCAATCCCTTAAACTCGATGGTCTCTCTCACCGCCGGATTAAGAAGTAGATGCAAGTTGCTAGCATCCACGTCACAGTCAGCAAACACTGCGTTCTCACTTAATGCTGAAAAACTAGCAGTAATCGTGGTTTTACCTGTTCCGCCTTTGCCGCTTAGAATCGTTACTTGCTTCATTTTATCTGATCCTCTATTGTCTTAAGCAGGTCTTGGAATTTTTTTCGCCACTCAGTCATTTCATCTGTGAAGGGAATACCACGAGAGTAGAGTTCAGCTATTTTTCTGTCATAGAGTATCTCCATAATTATCGGTAAATCATTATCCTCACAGAACTCGTATACACTCCTATCTCCTATTCCAGCAAAGTTAACAACAACGCCGAGGGGGATATCTAGTTGCTTAACTACTTCTGTAGCTACCTCTAGGTCGTGTAAGCCAAATGGTGTGGGTTCAGTAACCATAATAACGTAATCAGAGTCCAAGACGGACTCAACAACAGGACAGGCTGAACCTGGGGGAGAGTCCAAAACCACCAAGCCTTTCTCTTTAGAATGTTTTTTGACGGCGGATATGATTGGAACAGCAATGGCTTCTCCTATATTTAGTTCACCGTATACGAGCTCCATCTCATCTGCCTTACCAATGAATAGGTTACCAAGTGTCCTTTGTTTCTCAGTGATTGCACCTTCGGGACAGATTAATTTGCATCCTCCGCAGCTGTGGCATAGTTCATTAAATACCATAGCTGATTCACCTGCCACAAACAGTGCATTAAATTGGCAAAACTCGGCGCATTTCCTACAATAAGTACATTTTTCTTCATCTATCTCGGGTACGAGTATCTTGACTGCTTCATTTTTTAACTCTGTAAGAATTAGGAAGAGGTGATCATTGGGTTCCTCAACGTCACAATCCAGTAACTGGTCGGCTTTAACAGAAAGCGCCAAGTTTATGGCTACAAGTGTTTTACCTGTACCGCCTTTGCCACTAGCTACTGCTATTTTAAGAGGTCTATTAGTGTTCATGTTCTTCAGCGTGTAGGCATCCCTCAGTTAGCTCCTGTAGATTTCCTTCGACATAGTCTTTGATACTCTGCTCTGTGCTCTCATTGACTGCTTGTAGGACAGCTACAGTACTGTTCTGGAACATCTGAATAGCCTTCATCCCCATACCTGCAGAGATAACGATATCTGCACCCAAGGCCATCATCCTCTCAGGGGGGAGACCCTGTCCACCGAAATGACTGCTATCATTAGGGGCAATTCCCTTATCAACGATTTCTCCTGATTCTACATCAAACCATGCGAAGTATGGCGCCCGACCAAAGTGGGCGGATACTCTATCACCTTTCTCATCTGCTACGGGTATTACAACTTTTACCATTATCATTCACCTTAATCTCTTAGGCGATTACCTCGTCCTCTTCCGCGTCCTTGACCAAAATGTCCTCCCACCGTGGGGGAGCTCACTTTGACAAGTTCACCCCTTTTTAGTTTTTCAACTGCTTCTCTTACAGTTCCATCAGGAGCGGTATAGATGTCTAAACCTGCTCCAGATAAAGCCATATGAGCGTTTGGGCCTACATGGCCTGTTATCACAGCGTTTACTCCAAGAGAAGCTACTTTTTGAGCTGCACCTATTCCAGCTCCGTGAGCTGCTGAAACACTGTTGTTTGGAACAGGTTCTGCTTGCATGGTCTCAGTATCCACGATTAAAAATGTGGTGCATCTTCCAAATCTTGGATCAACCTGTGATTCCATACTATTTCCTGTCGACGTTACTGCTATTTTCATTTCTTTATCCTCTTTTCAATCTTGCTGACTATCTGAGAAAACTCCTTGGCGGCCGGTGTATCTGGGTGACTTTTTACGAATGGGGTTCCCAAGTCGCTCGCAGTTGCTATTCTGGGGTCCATAGGTATACTTCCCAGCAGATCTACATCCATCTCTTCGCTTATCTTGGCGCCTCCACCTTTGCTGAATACTTCTATGCTCTTGCCACAGTGAGGACATATCATATCAGTCATATTCTCCACTATGCCCAATATTGGTACATTCATTTTCCGCGCGAATGTAACTGCCTTCTTGACAACGCCCTGACTCACCTCGCTGGGGATTGTAACAATTATTACGCCATCCATCTCAGGAAGCAATTGTAAGATACTTAAACTCTCATCACCGGTTCCTGGCGGTAAGTCTACTAATAGATAGTCGAGTTTACCCCAGTTAACTTCACCGAGAAATTGTCGGATGGCACCCATTTTTAGTGGTCCTCTCCATACTACAGGGCTCTCATCGTTGGGTAAGAGGAAATCCATTGATACTGTTTTTATGCCCAGTGGGCCTTCAGCTGGACCTATTC
>CAZLHA010000001.1:23018-44913 GCA_964559155.1 uncultured Candidatus Bathyarchaeia archaeon
TGAAGTTTATTCCCTTTTAGTCCAAGCATCTTAGGTACACAAGGTCCAGTTAAGTCAGCGTCAAATACCCCTACTTGGTTACCATTATTTGACAAGGCTGTAGCAAGATTAACTGTTACAAGTGTCTTCCCAACGCCACCCTTACCGCTTATTACTGCGATCTTGTGTTTGACATGGCCCATTCTCTGTTTGATGGCTTCCATTTCCTTCTGTTGTTTCTCCAACGGATTTTCTACATCTTTGTTTTGAGTCAAGGTGTTTCCTCTTTTAGCCTAGCTTAAATCGAATAATATATGAGGTGATGCACATAAAGGCTTCTAAATTTGGGTATAAAAGATTCTTTTCTCCAACAATTATGATATATTTCCCATAACCCTTAGGTGATCCAACGTGAATAGATAATTCTAAAGTATATTAGAAAACATAACATTTTAGATAAGTAACGAAGAGATGAGATTGGTATAAGCTTGACCCCCGATGGAATAATAGAAAAACTAACAGAAAAGTTAGCTCCAAAACCATGGAGTAATGCACAAGCAGCCGTAGCTATACTAGTCAAGCCCAAGAAAAATGATTTAGAATTCTTCCTAGTCAAGAGAGCCGAAGTAGATGATGATCCATGGAGCGGAGATATGGCGTTCCCTGGTGGAAAGAAAAACCTCCAAGATAACACCCTCATAGACACCGCAGTAAGAGAAGTTCTTGAAGAAACAAGTATTGACCTGAGCAACAAAAAAGTCATAGGATTCATGGAACCAGCCTATTCAGCTGTAAGAAAGACATTAGCAGTTCAACCAATGGTTTTCCGTTTTGATGATTACCCAGAGGTTACGTTGAACTATGAATTGACTAAATATATCTGGGCGCCACTCAGCGAGATAAAGAAAGGGAAAAACTATGCAGTGGTTAAAGGGTGGGAGGGACCTGTTTTCGAGGTCCAAGGAGAGACAGTCTGGGGGCTAACATTCAGAATGATAGAAAAACTATTGAAACTATTAGATTAGATAAGGTTCTTCAATTCCTCAGCAACCTGTCCAGGTAATTCTCCTACAGCTACACCAGCCTCACGTAGAGCAGTAATCTTACTCTCAGCAGTTCCAGTTGACCCTTGAATAATAGCTCCAGCGTGTCCCATTCTTTTACCGGGTATAGCTGCACGGCCAGCGATGTAAGCTGCAACTGGTTTAGTGAAGCCTTCTTCATCGATGTATCGGGCTGCTCGCTCCTCGGCGTCACCACCGATCTCACCAATCAATGCAACAGCTTCGGTCTCTGGGTCTTCTTGGAACCATTCTAACATGTCAATATAGTCCAGACCTACTACTGGGTCACCTCCTAAGCCCACGCAGGTACTCTGACCAATACCATTCTGTGTTATCTGGGAAGCGATCTCATAGAAGAGGGTGCCGCTACGACTTACTATACCAATATTTCCTTTCTTGAAGACCTTAGCAGGCATTATACCCATTTTTGATTCACCGGCTTTGATTACACCAGGTGTGTTTGGTCCAACGAGTGTCGTGTCCAACTGTTTAGCCTTAGCAACGATCTTTATGCTATCGTTTACTGGAACACCCTCAGTAATCACCACAACGGGGTCAAGTTCAGCTTCAAGCGCTTCAAAGGCAGCATCCAACGCGAAAGGCGCGGGAACAAAAATTATGCTAGCGTCAATTTCATGGTTTTCCTTGGCTTCAAGTATGGTGTTATAGACAGGTGTTTTTTCAACCTCCTGTCCACCTCTTCCAGGTGTGACACCGGCTACTATCTTTGTACCGTACTCTTTCATCAGTTTTGTGTGAAACTCTCCTTGACTGCCTGTGATTCCCTGTACAACTACTCTGGTGTCTTTATCTATGAAACGTACCATTATTTTTCTCCTCCCGCTAGTTTCACGGCTTTTTCAGCCGCTTCCTCCATGGAGTCTAGTGAATCGATACCATTATCCCTGAGTATCTGTTTCCCTTCCTCCTCATTGGTGCCCATCATCCGGACCACAATGGGTTTCTTTACTCCTAATTCTTCGCGGGCTGCTACTATGCCCTCTGCAGTATAATCACAACGAGTAATGCCGCCTAGTACATTAACAAATAATGCTCTGGTACGTTTATCCTGTAAAACGAATTTCACTGCTTTCTCTATCCTATCAGGTGTAGCGCCTCCACCTAGATCAAGGAAGTTGGCGGCTTTTCCACCCTGTAGCATTACTGTATCAAGTGTAGCCATGGTTAACCCTGCTCCGTTACCTATTATGCCGATATCTCCATCAAGCTCAACGTATGTGAGTCCCTTGGATCTTGCTTCCATCTCCCTTTCGGTTAGTTCTCCCTGGTAGCTCTCAAGCTGACGTTCTGCAAGTTCTTTGTGACGGAAAAGAGAGTTATTATCAACATTGAGTCGGGCATCGGTTGCTATGAATCCGTCTTTTATCTCTGCGAGGGGGTTTATCTCAGTTAGTTCGGCGTCCATATCTACTGCGAGTTCATATAGCTTGGATACGAAAGAGGCGAAGCCTCTCATGATACCATCACTGTACCCCATCTTGGATGCGATATAGTTAGCGTGATAACTCCTTAACCCTGTGAGGGGGTCGACGTAAAACCTCACAATTTTTTCAGGGGTCTTCTCAGCTATCTCTTCAATATCCATGCCCCCTTCACTTGAGGCTAGAATAACATGTTTCCTCTTATTACGGTCAATGGTGACTCCGAGATAGACCTCGTTTATTATATCGATTTTTTCTTCCACGTATAGTTTCTCGACTTTGAGGTCCTTGATTTTCTTGTTTAAAAGTTCCTTCGCCACGGACGCTGCCTCGTCTGTTGTATCAGCGAATTTAACGCCGCCGGCTTTTCCTCGCCCACCTACTGGAAGCTGTACTTTAATTACTACGGGTTTACCCAAGGATTCAACATATTTTCCTGCATCTTCTGGAGACTCAACCATTTGGCCCTCCGGGGTGGGTATACCGTATTTCTTGAAGTACTCCTTAGCTTCATATTCTAGAAGCTTCATCATCTTCACCTAATACCACTCAATATGGTTATGGAGCTAATATTGGTTCTGGGGTAATATTCGGAAAGTTATAGGTGGAAACTAAAACTTATAGGAATATAGAACTCAATTCATTTGAAAAGTGATCTTTCTTGAAATTTACTACAAGAGAGTTATCTACAAGTATAGTGTTCACATCTATTGGTGCTTTATTCAGTGTACCCATAGGATATCTGGGGAATTATCTTAAGACTATTCCAATTCTGCCTATGGGAACTGGACAGGTTTTAGCTGGTTTCCACTTAATTATGATAGGATTAGCCGCGGAATGGATCCGAAAAACTGGAACAGCGACGATCACAGGGTTGCTCAAAGAATTGGTTGAAGCAGTGTCATTCAGTTATCACGGCGTGGTTGTTATTGCTATGAGCGCTGTTAAGGGTTTAGTCATTGATGCTTTTATTATGAGGTTTTGGACGAGTCCCGGTTAGGTTTTGTATTAGGATGTGGAGTATCGGCTCTGAGCAATGTATTGTTTATGCATTTTATCATAAGACTGACTTTTCCTCCATCAGTCTTCTTTTTAATGTACTTGTTATCGTTTATTTCGGGCATAGTCTTCGGCGCTTATCTAGTGTTTTATCTACAAGGAATGATAGCTAAACGGATTTAATCACCTCTCTTAAATCCTTGATACACAGAGAATACTCGAATAGATATGGATAAAAAAGAGCTGAAAAAGAATGCTCTAGCCGAGATAGATCGAAGAGCAGAAGAGATAATCCAATACGCCCAAGCCATATGGAAGTACCCTGAGCTGGGTTTCAAAGAATTCAAGACAGCCGAATTAACCGAGCGGAAATACGAGGAGATGGAATGGGAATACGAGAACAAGATAGCCATCACGGGAAGTAAAGCTTACCTAAAGGGAGACAGAACAGGGCCAAAGATCGGGATAGTTGGGGAGTTAGATGCATTACATATACCAGCTCACCCTGAGGCTCATCAAGCAACAGGAAACATCCACGCCTGTGGGCATCACAGCCAGATGGCGGCAATGCTTGGAGTCGGCTACGGCTTAGACGTGGTTAAAGAACATCTACAGGGGGATATCGTCATGGTGGCGGTGCCAGCCGAGGAATACATAGAAATTGATTACCGGAATAAGCTACGAGGGGAGGGTAAACTAGAGTTCTTCGGCGGCAAACAGGAATTCATCAGACTGGAAGCCATGGATGACATAGATCTATGTATTGGAAGCCATAGCGCCATGGATCAAACAGAGCTAGTTGGCGTAGGTGGTAGCAATAACGGATTCGTAGGAAAACTAGTTCATTACATCGGTAAGGAAGCCCACGCAGGGGGATCATCTCATAAAGGGATCAACGCCCTCAACGCGGCTATGATGGGGCTCATGGGAATACACGCTAACAGGGAGACCTTCAAGGACGAGGATACGATAAGGGTGCATCCAATTATCACCAAGGGTGGTGAGATAGTGAATAACGTGCCCGCGGATGTAACCATGGAGAGCTATGTGAGGGGAAAAACCGTTGAAGCCATCAAGGACGCTAACACCAAGGTAAATAGGGCGCTCCAAGCCGGTGCATTGTCAGTAGGAGCAGAAGTAGAGATAACAGATCACCCCGGGTACATGCCCTATACACGTGATGAGAGCCTTGAGAAAGTACTCGTAAACTCGGTGACAGACCTATACGAAGAAGATGAGATCAAACACCGTGGTCATAGTACGGGCAGCACAGATATGGGTGATTTCAGCTGTATAATGCCCACAACCAGCATCGGTATGAGTGGAACAGAAGGCGCCGGGCATAGCAGACACTTCAAGATAACAGACCCAGTGAAACAATACATAGTTCCAGCTAAAGCCATAGCGGTAACAGTTATAGACCTATTATACGATGATGCGAAATCAGCTGAAAAAATCATCAAAGACTTCAACCCCACTATAGAACGCAGCAATTACACGGAGTTTATGAAAAAACTAGTTGAGTAACCTCTCTTTTTTCAATAAACCTATCAACCCCAAAACCCCATTTCTAATGAAAAGCCTTGAAGTACCAACAGATAGCCCCAGGCGTAGATATACCCAAAATAGGGTTAGGAACCTGGGGCATGGGTGGAAAACAGATTGAAGACAGAAGATGGGACGAAGAACAGGTTATGGCCATCAAGATGGCTATAGACCTAGGTTTAACTCATATTGATACGGCGGAATACTATGGAGCCGGTCACTGCGAGGAACTGGTCGGCGAAGCTATCCAGTTTTATCCACGTGACTCAATTTTTTTAACCACCAAGGTGTGGCGAACCCACCTCCACCATGGGGACTTGATTAAAAGTATGAAAAGTAGTCTCCGTAGATTAGGGCAGGATTATGTGGATCTTTTCCTCGTTCATTGGCCAAACTATAGGGTGCCATTGGAGGAGACCATGAGAGCCCTTGAAGAATGTGTGAGGGAGGGATACACCAGGTATATTGGGGTCAGCAACTATTCTGCCAATCTATTAAATGAGGCTCAGACATTTCTTGAGGATAATTATCTCGTGGCTAATCAAGTTGAGTTCAGTTTACTGGAGCAGAAACCCAGAACAAATCTACTACCATATATGCAGGAGACCGAGCGAACTCTCATAGCTTACAGCCCACTGGGGAGAGGGATACTACCCAATCTGGACCGTGACGTATTGTCCAGTATTGCAGAGAAATATGATAAAACGAGGGCTCAGGTTGCTCTCAACTGGGTTACCAGTCATGAAAACGTGGTAGCTGTCCCGAAGTCAAGTAACCCGATTCATTTAATGGGGTTTATGGATTCTCTGGGATGGGAGATGAGTCTTGAGGATAGGATGACTCTGTCAAATAGCTTTATCTAGGCTACCTATCGCTTCTACGTTTATAGGAGGTCACTGTTCCCGCCTCTTCCTGTTCATCTTCCTCTTCCGATCCTTCCCTGTTTCTAATTTTATCTATTATCCCGGTTTTTTGGATTATAACCACAACTAGTACTACGCCCAGTCCAATGGCAGCGTATAGTAGAGGTGGCTCGGTGAATTTTAACGCCTGATATTTTACGATATCAACGGGCGATAGTTTCTCTACAGTGAAGGACTGCATGGATCCCTGTGACGCATCATATAGCTCGGAGACCTTTAACTGGGGGAGCATATCCCAGGTTCCCAGAACCTCGGGGGTTATGGTGATGCTGAATGCTCCGTTTCTATCAGTGGTCTTGGTTTCCGTGAAGCTTGTCTCGGGTGAGACGAAAATGGTCTCTACTTCCAGTCCACTGACAGAAGGAGTTATTTTTCCCTTGATGGTCATTGGTCTATGTATTTTGATTGGGTTTGTCTTTATCTCGCAGCTTAGCTCTAGTTTTCTCTTGTCTACTCGGAAACTTTTCTCGCGGGAGGATGCGCTGTGGTAGTCCTCGTCACCAGCGTAGGTTAGGGTAACATCGTATTCACCGATTTTCCTAGGTTTATAGTCGTAGGTGAATATACCGTCGCCGTCTGTCTGTACGTTGATGGACTCGGTGTTTCCACCGTGTTCAAGGTTTAGCTTCAGGTTTATGGAGGGCTTGGTGGCTGCGCCGGTTATTTTAACGGTCTGTCCTCCTTGAATTACTTTTCCTGAGAGACCGAAGTCTATTTCCACCTTGTTCATTACGGTGAAGCTTCCCTCGATGAGGCCTCTGTTGTCAATCTCATCAACGGCGTGGATCCTGTACTCCACATCGTCATGCAGGTTAAAGGAGGGCAGTACTGCTAACCAGTAATCATCCTTGTCGATAAGATCAATGGATTTAGTGTTTTTCCAGTTATCAGTGGTGTATTCGATCCACATGGATTCTACCGCTGCAGCGGACTCTGATTCAACCTTGATCAAGGTAGTTTCATTAGTATAACCTACTTCAGGTGGATCCAGTAAAGTGAGGTTAACAGGACGATAATCGGTTTTTATATAGAACTCTATCTCACCCTCAAAATACTCAGCTAGGAGAACCAGGTAGTAAAACACGTTTTCCTCGGTGGAGTTCCCACTGGCGCTCGGTGAGTTGAACTTTTTTATCATATCCACACCAGCTGTTTCACAGCTGATCTTCATATTGGGGAAGCTAAAACCGGGGATTGTTAAATTATAACCACCATATACTTCTCCATAGGATTCATCGTTAAGGACACTTTCTTTTGTTACGTTAGTTCCTCCTCTATCCAAGAGACCTCCATTTAGCAGTTCACCTTTAGGTAATTCGACATCTTGTATAGTGTATCCAACATTGGCTGAGGGATTACCCATTGGAAATACCCGAGCCTCATACATATCAAGACCTTTGATACCTTCTGCAGGTACAGGGTCAGGTACATCAATGTGGAGCAAGAAATCTGGTTTAGACGTGTTAAACTCGTATCCAACCTTATAGCCTTCTAGATATTCTGCGCCAACATAGGGTTTTCCTACTAGTTCTTTTCTATATCTTGTATTCAATTCTAGATGTTCGATGATCATGAAAACAGCTGGCTCTGCTCCTTTGCTGTCTCTTGGATCGTTGTAAATGACAAAACGGTAGTCTCCAGTTTGAGGGGGAACAAAGTATTGATGTTTCTCATCATTCGCTACTTGTTCGGGGATCCCTGCTGACATGGTAAATGTTTGAGAGAAAGCATTGCTCGGATAAGTTACCTCAATATCATAGTCTGTAGCACTTTCAGTATTATTTGTGACCCAGTCTCCAACTAGGAATATGTGATATTTGTGGCCCTCTTCTAAATAACATCTATACTCCTTGGAATCAGGATTATTATATAACCTTAAACGAATATCATCCTTTTTAATAATTTGTGGCTCAAAAGGCTCAATCTGCACATAAGCAAAAGCTCCATTGACGAAACTAAATTGTATAACTAATAAGAAAGATAGAATTAAAAAGATAAAACACTTGTTTTTCAAAAGTTGAAGGCCATAATCTTGTTGAGACTTACATATATTCATATTATCGACTTCCAATCCTTATATCTGTTATACATAGGGTATACCTCAACCTAGGTGATTTGAAACTAGAACTCGTTTTTTTGTTATAGAGATTATGATGTTTTGATATAGTTAATTGATACATATAACACACATCAGGTTAAGGATAAACATCCACTGAGGTTTCGGGAGGCCAATTTATTGTTACATCATCATCAAATTTAGTATTAGTCCACCAGAAAATTTTCTCTTCAATTAATACATGATAGGTTCCACCAGAAGGAACTTCAACTTCATATCCAGCCCCTACTGTATCCCACCGATCAAAGATAACTTCACCAGTGCTGTTGTAAGTTACCTTCACATGCAAAAATAATCCACCAGCGTGAATATTGATATAGAACTTTTCCACTTCCCACCCCTCTGAACCATAAGTCATGATTCCATTTTTATTTATGAATGTATTTCCTCGCTCGGTTGTTACACGAATATCATAAGTATCATTTACTTCCGGAGTGTCACTGAAATCTATAGGATCAAGGGTAGTAGTGTTTTGAGTTAAGATGGTCTCTTCAATCGAATGATTATTGCTGTTTTCCCATACCCGTATTGCTTTGGTTGCGACATCACCACTATTGATTAAAGTAACTGTAAAATTGGCGGAATAGGGAGTAACATATACTGCTAAGTCTTCAAGAGCCTTCTCTTCATCTAATCTATTTACTTCAAGTTTTCTTTGCTCATAGTACACATCTGCTTGTCTCATCATTAAAAACATAGGCATAACAGAACTAAATAATATACCTATAAATACTAGAGTTCCTAATATACTAGATATTCCTTTTCTATTGCACATAATAGGTCATATACTCCCTGTTTTCACGTTTTGTACGTAAGTCTATACTTACTTTTTGTAAAGATGATAATCCACCTTCACCACTAACGTCTATACAAATTTTTTCAAAGTTTTTGGGATCAATTACTTTATCATAATCATAATAAGAGGTTTCATTTATTTTAATTGTAGTATCAACATCAATACTTACATCTCCATAATTATACACATATATTGAAATGTTTTCAGCAGAGCTATCGTAATCTACTTTCTCTATGGTAAACCTTTCAATTATTGTATGAACCATGTCTATTGTCTCATCCGAGTAATCATTGGCCATCGTCGAAGCTGCTCCATAACTATAAGACCACACTCCAGCTCCAATAACAAGTACCATACCAGATAGAATCACAGATGCTATTACTGGTGATAATCCTTTTCTCATATTAGTCCGCCTCCTAGATTCAGGTTTGATACAGCCCATATACCTCCGAGAGAGACTAGGCTCAGGAATATCGCGTGTTTGAATCCGCTGGATACTCTTCCCCCAACGATTTTCCCCGTCACCAATCCAAGAGTGAAGCTATGAATTGCTAACGGGGTTAACAGGGTTTTAAAGAGCATTGCCTGAGGTACGCTTACCCCGAGGTTTGAACCTGTGAAGAACCCTAGGAACATTACTGTGGTTCCGGTTAATAGCGCTGCGCCGATATACGGGACGATTATCAGGGGCATTAATACTGCTCTTTTCTCTTGCTCTAATTGTTGAGAGGACTCGCTGAACTCTGCTAGGCTCTCTATGCTCTGCTCTGAGCCTCCACCGACCTCCATGGTGTCGATCAGTAGATAGATATTAACAAGAGCGAGCCAGTTTGATACCCCTGACTCAAATTCATCATAGATCTGTCTCAGGGGATAACCCCAGTTAATCTTGGTGCTGATATCTTTTAGATAACTGCTGAAGCCACGGTAGTCTCTTCGAGCTAATGCTTCAAGACTTTTCTCGGGAGTTAAACCGCTCTTCCGTACTTCGACCAAGTCTCGTAGGAACTGTGTGATCCCGTCTTGCAGTGTTCCCTCCCTGCCCGCGGTATAATAGTCCGCGATCCATCCTGGGAAAGCAACAAAGATGAGTGTAAGCGTCACGCCTATGGCGGCCTCGGTTCCTTCTCCAAAGTTCAGGGATTCTCTAATCCAGATTATCATGTTTTTTAAAGCGGGAATCCGGAGAAAGGAGCCGCTGAAGAAGGGTAATACTATTTGTGTTGCTAGTAAAGCTCCTAGGGGGATCGTTGCAAACAGGACGTAGTATGCTTTCCAGTTTGATTTAGGGTAGTTAAACTGAACCATATCCGCGACGTATAGGAATAAGAAGGATAACGCGGGCATGACTATGAAGCTGAATAGGAAGAACTGTGACGGGGTGATGCTTACCCCGGCGGTTGGTAGACTCATACCCACTACGAACACGAGGAATATCCCCAATACGCCGAGTATGCCGATAATGGTATAGGCTTCCATGAGCATGGCCGCCGTTTCACCCTTCGCCTTCACTGAGATGGTGAGTTTTCTAAACATGTTATGAGTCTGATTGTAAAGATAGTGGAGCGTGTCTCCGCCTGTTCGGACGCTTGAAGCGTACCCCAGTAATAATTCTTTATAATCCTTAATTCCGACGGCTCTAGCCGCTTTCTCCATGGCCGTTAATGGATCGACGCCTGTGGACATCACTATGGTCTCTATTCTTTCTATCTCCTCTTTCATCTTGGGCAGGAGATTCATTTTCTTCATTCGCAGGAAGCTCTCGAAGGGGCTTAATCCGCCGCTGACCATGACGCTGATGTACATTGAGGCGTAGGGTATCTCTATCTCGAGTTCACTCATGCGGGTGCTTGCCTTAGCTGAGGGTATTACTGTGCTGAATAGGATTACTGCAACAGGTACTGCTATGGTTATTGGAATCATTATGACGGGTGAGATCCCTACCAGTTCTTGAAGCGGAATTACGTTTAGCAAGGATAGTATCAGGATAGTTAACGGAATACTGCTTGCGAGCAGCGCGTAGAAACTCACCAAGCTGAAATAGACCTCGGAGTGCATGTTCATGCAGGCGGACTCTAGGTCGCCTTCCACGTTCTTGAAAACCCAGGATAGTAGTTTACCTGCATCCCCAAAATAGAAATAACAATAGTCGCGGAGGATCAAACCGATATTGTTCTGATTGATCAATCGTCCTCCTCCTTAACCGTGTTCAAAAGATGATCGATATTATCCCAGTTATCAGTGGATTCCTCGATGGACTCTTTCTCCTCCATCGCTAGCTCTAATAATTCTTGAGAACTCGGTAAATCATCCTTCTCCAGTTCGTCTAGAACCGCGGGTAGCTCTTCTTCCGGTTTACCGTTTTCTTTATCCTCTCTCTGCTGATTATAGTAGCCAAGTATTTTCTCCGCTACTTCTCGTTGATTATCTATGCCGCTATCAATCATGTTCTGGATGTATTTTTCACGTCGATCAAGCTCCACCATTAGCTCTTCCATGGTTTTTCCGCTGCTGACGCTGACCTGTTGAAGGATGTAGCTGTCTTTGAACATGGTGGTAAATGTGTCGGTCCTGGGATCCCATCTAGATACCTCGAGATAGTTCTCGTACTCCAGTATCTCTGAGACGCTTCTCACCCTTCTCCCGAAGCTTAGTCCTTCTTTTTTGTTTGGGAGTTCTACTCTCTGTATGTAGAGTGCGATGTTCATTAACGGGATATAGACCTCGCTTACATTCATCGGTGGTGAGGTGAGTCTTTTTACTACTCTGTCAATGCTGTCCGCGTGCATGGTACAGAGGCCACCGTGGCCTGTTGCTAGTGCCTGGAATAGTACGTATGCTTCTTCTCCTCGTACCTCGCCGACGATTACATAGTCTGGTCGGTATCTGAGGCTTACCTTGATTAAGTCGAATAGGGTGATGTCTCCCTGTCCTTCTGTGGAGGTGAAGCTTTCTCTGCTGTTTAACTGGGTCCAGTTAGAGACAGGAGGGCTTAGCTCTGGTACCTCTTCCGCGGTCACTATCTTATCGTTTTGACTTAGCAGACTCAGTAGGGCGTTTAGCATGGTGGTTTTTCCTGAGCCTGTACCTCCTACTATCATGAAGCTTTTCTTGTGTTCAAGTATTAACCAGAAGTAGGCCGCGATTCGTGCGCTTATTGTACCAAAGTTAATGAGGTCTAGTATACTGAGTGGTTCGGCTCTGAATTTCCTGATACAGAAGGTGCTACCTTTTACGCTCACCTCGTTCATGAAAGTGGCAGCCAGCCTATGTTTTTCGGGGAGCATGGCGTCCAGTACGGGTTGGGCGCTGCTGATGTGTTTCCCTGATTTATGTGCGAGTTTTACGATAAAGTCGTTCAGGGTCTGGGTACTCTTGAATGTGATATTAGTTGGGATACTTTCGTATTTTCTATGCCATATGTATACGGGCATGTCCAGTCCGTTGCAGCTTATGTCCTCTATCATGGGGTCCTCCATGATCACCTGCATAGGACCATACCCCGTCAGATCTCTTACAACGTAGTAAAAGATACTATCCCATTGCTCTATCGTGAATTTTCCGAGACTTTTATGATATTTTTCAGCGATTACCTCAGCCTGCTCATAAACATACTCAGTCGGATCAATATGCTCCTCCGTAGGAGATGTAAACTCCTTGCTTAGTATACGAACAATTTTTTGATAAGTATCATATTGTTCCTGAGTGAGCTCTACTTCCTCCACGAAATAGTACAAGCCTTCACCCAGTTCCGATGAGGACACTATCTTAACCTTAGAATTCGGGGGGTTTACTTCGTATTCGTCTATGATCTTGTACTCTGGCTTGACTTTTCTTGTATGAACTTTCTCGATCTCGGTTTCATCTTCTTTTTGCTGTACCTTGTCTTTTAACCATTCCACGAGACTCATTTATCAAGCCGCCTTAATTAATTGAAAATAAAAAGAGGAAGGGGTGTGCTTAGGGCAGTTTGATTAGCTTTATGTAATCCATGCCGCCTGCGCTGTGTAGCTTAACGTTGACTGTCGTTCCTGCGCTCAGGTTAGCTAGACCTTCTACGTTGTCACATGGGTTGTCAATGTATATGTAGACGGGTGTATCTTCACCTGGTTGTAGAGTAACTCCATCTGTGTCAAAGCTTACCCCCCAATAGCCAGCAGTTAGATCACCGATTCCGGTCAGACCATATTCAGTGTCTTCACATGGTATATCGTTAAGGAAGGGCAGATTGATTGTTGCATCTGCTGATCCTGTATTTTTTACCACCATGGTAATTGTCCATGCTGCATTGTTCGAGTCATATGTCGCATACCCCGTTTGTATTTCGACTTTTTCGAATTGTGTGTACTGGCTGCTGATGCCTCCCATCCAGTAGGATACTCCTACTGCGACGGTTATGGCTACTGCTACTAGGATGACCGTGGCGATTACTGGGCTCACAGCTTTACGTTTTTGAGGATTCATTTCTCTCTCTTAACCTCCTTACCCGGTTAACAGGCTGTTATTTATAAAAGGAATATGCACACATGTCATCTATTGATTTTCTATATGATTAACATAGAACATTAATCCACATTAATAGACCGTCATCTTAATAACATGATACTATATTCAACTATTTCCTTAATATGTATTATAGATCCATATTATTGTTCTCTCTACACCCAAATTAAACTATAACGATAGAAAACTTCATACAAACAAGAACCCAAACTATACTATGGAAAACAGCTTACTCGCCATAGTCTCCCACCCCGATGACGAAACCTTCGGATGCGGAGGAACACTAGCAAAACACGCCGAATCAGGCATAGACACCAGTGTGTTATGCCTTTCCTGTAACCCAGAGTACCGCAAAAAAGAATTCACGGCAGCTACTAAGGAACTTGGTATAGAATCCACCATCTGGATGAATAAGACACTAAACCTTAACCCTGATCTCATCAAGAGAATAGCTGACCACATAGACGAGACACATCCCAAGACGGTTATCACCCATCTTCCATTTGACTACCACCGCGAACACAAACTCTGCTACGAAGCCGTGAAAGAGGCGATAGAATGGGCGGCTCACACCACCATGTACACGGACGCCTGGCAAACCAAAAGCCTCCTACTGATGGAGGTAAACACACTGATACCCACCCCCAGCGTACTCCTAGACATATCAGATACATTCACAAAGAAGATGAAGGCAATCAACCAATACACCACACAACTAAAAAAGTTCCCATGGAAATACTATCAAAGAATAAACACCAAGAAAGCAGAACTAAGAGGCGTCCAATGTAACGTCGAATACGCCGAAGCATTCATAGAGGAATCCCTACCCACTGACGGCCCCTTCTACCGGGAAAAAGTCAGCGACCTACTGGTCTAAATATTTAACAACCCACATCAACCAACTACGGTATATGAATCTCTACGGCTTGAAAGTAATAGATTTCCACAGCCATTTCCCCATACAACGCCCAGGTGGAAGAAACTGGAGAAAAAGACTCGTTGAGCGTTACGGCGAGGAACGAGCCGATATAATCCTTGAGAACTCACGTATGTACAGGAACAAGTGGAGACGCATGTGGGCATTCGAGCCACCCGAGGAGTCCATCCACAGCGACGAGGAACAAGCTAAAAGATGGGTTGAAGACATGGACAGGAAGGGTCTCGAAAGAGTAAACTTCGTCATGGGAGGTGGAAACGATAACCTAGCCGAGATAGTGAACATGTACGCGGAGAGATTCACGGGCTTCGCTCACCACTCACCCTTCGACGAGGACGCTGCAGAGGAGCTTGAGCGCGCAGTCACCGAGCTAGGACTAAAAGGATACAAGGTTATCGGGTCAGGGCAGAGCAAACCCATTGACAGCGAGGAGGCTTACCCGGTGTGGGAGACTGCTGAAAAGCTAGGCATACCCGTGTTGATTCATTTCGGTGTCCTAGGTGGGGGCGGTGGACCCTCAAGAGAACTGCGTAACCTGAACCCGTTATCTTTCTGGAAAGTGTGCAGCGACTTCCCCACCTTGAAAGTGGTGGTCCCCCACTTCGGTGCATGTTACTGGCGGGAACTATTACAGCTCTGCTGGCAGTGCCCCAACGTCTACGTGGACACCTCTGGGAGCAACCAGTGGATAAGGTGGATGCCCTATGATCTCAGCATAAAGGACCTCTTCAAGAAAGCGTATGAGACCATCGGCGACGAGCGCCTCATATTCGGCACCGATAGCAGTTATTTCCCACGGGGGTTCGCCGTAGAGTACCTAAGGGAACAGCTGAAAGCCTGCTACGACCTGGGACTCCCCGAGGAGAGCATTCACCGGATATTCCATGATAACGCCATGGAGCTCCTCAGATTATAGACTAATTGTTTTTATCTAGTCCTCACTTGTTTTACTCATATCCAGGGTGCATGTTTTGAAGAAACAGAATAACCGTCCGCCGGCCCATATAATCTACTCGGACTACATCAAATCAAGGAAAAAAGATGGACTCGCTTCACAGCTATGGGGAAAAATACCATACACTCTGGGAGACGCCGCCGATCAATTACCCAAGATAGCCAAACAATACGGGGAACTACCCCAGCTAGACCCTCTGAAAAAGGCTATGAAGAAAGACCTCAGGAAACACGGGTTATTAACGGGAAAGACCTCTGATGCCATAGATAGGATGCACCGGGGAGTGGTAGAGGCCGGACAGCAGCCCATGCTTATGGGTGGACCAAGTCTTATCCTCAACAAAGTCGCCTACGCTACATCTCTTGCAGCTGAGGCCAGTATGGTACCTTTATTCTATGTAGCGGACTATGACGGAGTCCAACCCGAACTCACCAACATGCGTCTACCGAGCCCCAGCAGTAATGGCCTTCACCTGAGTTACCCGACGGGGCCACGTGACGATAATCTAGCCATCTACGAGGTAAAGATGCCAGATGAGAACTGGTTCAAAGGGGTCATGGAGAAGATCGACAGCAATTACCGCGGCATACTGGGAGACATTGAGACACGGAAACGCGAGAAGATACAGCAGAATCTAAGCCGCATATACTCGATAATTAAACACGCATACTACTCTACAGCCAATGTCTCAGAGTTCTCCACCAAGATACTGGGTTCACTGATTAACATCGAAGCCCAGCTAGGAACACCAATCTACTGGTTCAGCATGCCCGAGACCAGACCATTATTCATAGAAGGATACGAATTACTACTCAAGGAACCTAACCGATCCCAGTTTATAGAGGCAACAAACAAAGCAGCGGAGAAAGTGGAGGCAGCCGGCTATAAAAGCCAGATAGGGCTAAGAGAAGAGGATTATGTTCCATTCTTTCTTGAATGCATGAACCCGGATTGCCGTAGATACAGAGTTGAGTTAAAGTACAGACGCGAGAAGGACGCAGATAAGGCGACATTAAAGGGAACCTGCCCCGTCTGCGAAGAAAAATACGGTTTCACAGTAAAATCCTCTGAACCGGATCTAACTGATATCATTGACTGGATCACACCACGGGTGGATTCAAGGCAGTTCATAGTAGACTCGGTCATACCCATAGTCGCCCATATCGGTGGACCCGGGGAGACAAGCTACTACGCGGAAGTCATCTCAGCCGCACATGCACTCGATCTACCTTTCCCCATATTCATGCGCTACACCCGGACATTCTATAACACGCCCTGGAATGAGCAAATGGCAGATAACATACAGAAAGAACTCCCAGTGATCACCAGTGATGACCTGTTTAATAATCTAAGCGACTGGGTGCAGGCCCGAAACAATGATGACACTGAGCTCATGTGGGAGGCCCATCAGGGAATAGAGAAGAGCATCAGAACCACGTTTAATCAACTTGTGGATAAATCAACCAGACTCGAAGCCGAGATAGAGCACATCAAAGAGAAACTCAGAGAACCCGGAGACAGGCAGCCATTAATCGAGGAGATGAAGGAGCTACAGAGTGAGGCTCAGTTAGTCGATAACTATCTGAGCTGGGTTTATGGCAGGTTTAGCCCCGAAAAGTTTGGCCAGGAGGTTAACTGGCTCTGGCTGGACCTGGCTGCAGCGGCAGGAGTAGATGACACCATGGGAGCCTATCTCAGGCAGTACAACCATGATACACCGAATAGCTCCATGTACTTCGTAAACATCACCTAGTCGTCATATCTCTGCCTAAGCGGCGGGGAGAGCCGAGTCATCAATAGGACTCTCTCGAAGACACCTATCCACGCCTCAAATTCTTCAGCTAATGCGCCTGGAGTCATTATACCGGCGTCATAATCCATCCCAAGTTCCCGGGACGCCTTCGCCCTGTAAACCGGTAACAAACGATCCCCCACGCGATCTATCTCCCAGAAATCCTCAGTAAGAAACACAAAGACAGGAACCCTCGTAGCCCCCAGTATACGCAGTTCCTCTTTTAGCTCGGGGCTTTCCTCACGGTCAATCAGTCTCAAGGTGACTTTTTCACCAGCTGCCTCCGCTATTTTCTTCACCATGGGGACCTGCCGGGCACAGTCTCCGCACCAGATACCCACATACGCCAGTATATTGATCTCACGATTGTAGCCCTGTACACGTTTTCTCTGTCCAGGAGCTAGTTCAGGGATTCTCTGCTCAAACTCTATCCAGCGTTGAGCCTTCCCTGGATCAGTTTTAATAAACTCATTATAGGGTTGGGCCATCTCGTAGTGTTTTCTCCAGAAATCAGCCCTCTTATCATAGTATGTGGGTTTTGACATAACCCGTTATCTAGATGGCGAGTTATAGGTTCTATGCTAGGTCCTCGTATACTTCAAGATACTGGGGAAGCACATGGTCTTTTGTGTACCTCTCAAGCACCGTCTTACGGGCGTTCACACCCATCCTGGATAAAAGGTCCGTATCAGCGTTAAGCTCCAAGGCGGCTTCCGCTATCTCCTCAGGATGCTTCAGGGGCACAATGAAGCCGTTTTCCCCATCCTGAACAAGCTCAGGTATACCCCCCACATTTGTGGCGATTATGGGAAGACCACAGCTCATACCCTCCAAAATGGTCAAGGGAGCATTCTCCGTCTCACTACACAAAACAAGAACATCCGCACAGTTCATAATATCGGCTACGTCGCTTCTATAACCAGTTAAACTAACGTTCTTCCCGAGATCCAGTCTATCGACGAGTCGTTCTACTCTATGCCGTTCAGGTCCATCACCTACGAGTATTAACTGAGCGTTAGGCTCCTTCTTGGTGATAACACACATACTGTAAACCAGATCATCAACCCGTTTTACCGGACGAAAATTACTTACATGCACGAGAGTTATCCCCCTTGGCCGGGGATCATCAATTATCTGGCAGGGAGCAGGTTGAAACTCTTCATGATCAACAAAATTAGGTATCACAGTAATCTCTTTCTTTATACCCAGAGTTTTCTCCGCTTCTCTCTTCATGTACTCGCTTACGGTGGTCACGGCATCGCTGGACTCTATGCTCATGGTGTTTGTGGGCTCGTAGCTGGGGTCACTACCCAGAATGGTTACATCGCTTCCATGCAGGGTTGTTACGTATGGTTTCCCCGTTATCTCACGGGCTAGCTGAGCCGCCGTAGCGTGGGGTAACGCATAGTGAACGTTAAGCAGGTCAAGGTTTTCTCTTTTAGTGACCCTGGCCATCTCTGAGGCTAAAGCGATGGTGTACGGTGGGTACTTGAAAAGGGGATACTCCACGACTGAGACATGGTGCATTGTCACGTTAGGTAGATCGTATCCCTGTATAGCCACCGGGCGTTGATACGTGATAAAGTGGACATCGTGGCCTTTTTTAGCTAGTTCTACGCCGAGCCTTGTCGCGAGTATACCGCTTCCCCCCACTGTGGGGTAACATGTTATGCCTATCTTCAAGTTAATTTATTCAGAAAAAAGGGTTGAATAAAAATAGATGGGATTAATTGTCCTGTAGACGTTTGTTTACTCCGCGGATGGCTGCGATCTGTCCCTCATGGTGGATGATCTCGCTTACTCCCAGCATAAGGTAGAATCCTCTCTGTTTCTTCCCCATGAACCAGTCCATCTCTTTACCTAGATCAGCGTCCTCTACTTTATCCAGCATTGCTAGGAGGTGTTTCTTGCCTTTCTCATAGTCCTCCATGAGTCGCTTGAGGCTCAGATCCTTGTTTCCAACATAGTCTTCTGGTACCCCTTTGACCTCTGCGTCTTTGTCCCCGGCGATGATCTTGGGGATGAATCCATACCACTCGCTTATGAGGTGGGTCAAAATATTTCTGATCGTGTTTGCTTCCGAGCAACTCTTCCAGTCCAGTTGTTCCTCGGTTAAATCTTTGAGGGCTCCATCGAGTCTCGTGAAGCCTAGTTCCGCGAATTCTTTTATAACGTCACTTTTTGCCATTTTCTTTCACCTTGAATACGTATAACAGTGATTCAAACGGGTCTACTTATATGAATGGGTGGGAAAGGGGTTTATTCGTTGAGGCGTTTATACGTGCCCCTGACGTAAGTCAGCTGACCTTTATGATGATAGACCTCGCCGATATAAGCGAATAACCCGATTTTTCTCTTACGTGTTCCACCCCAGAGAGGTATCTCTTCCTCTAGATCCTCGTCTGACAGCTTCTCCATCATTGGAACGGCTTTCTCGACACCTCCTCTGATATCTTCCAAGAGTTTTTCCAAGGAGTAGTCTTGTTCTCGATAGTCTTCAGGCCACCCATCTGGCGTATAGTCAGTTACTCCCTTTATGAGGCGTGGTAATGATACGTTGACGATTCTTGAGATATGGTTTAACTGCCACTGGACACTGTTGGAGACCGGTGTAGGCTTAAACTTGTACTCTTCTTCTGTCAAGTTTTCGCATGCTCTTTCAAGGCTACCTATTCCCCACTCCAGTTCTTCAGCTAGTATGGATGCTTTCTTATTCATTTTAATCTCCATGATCGAGAGTTAAACGGTCAAATATAATATATTCCTTGAATTCTAAGCCCCAAAGCACTTCTTTCCAAGTGATAAAAAATTTAATCACGTAGATGCCTTCATTCACTGTATGAGTTTACTATTTGAGAAAACCCAGAGCACACTGGATACATTAGCAGGTGAGGCTACAGGAGTAATAGGGGTCCACGCATTTGACCCAATGGAGCCTGATCTTGAGTTCACTGTGAACGCGGATATGTTATTCCCCACGGCTAGCATCATAAAGGTCCCGATACTACTAGAGTTCTATAACCAGGTCTCATCCGGGGTGCTTGACCCCGAGGAGATTCATACTCTAAATGAAGACGTTAAGGTAGGTGGAAGCGGTGTACTCCAGTATATGAGTACCAGAACCCAGGTAACACTAGAGGACTGGGCGCTTCTAATGATCAACCTAAGCGATAACACGGCTACTAATCATATGATCGACGTGGTGGGTATGACAGAGGTGAATGAACTCCTGGAAAAACTGGGGTTTAAGAAAACTAGACTGGTGCGTAAGATGCAGGCAAGCGTTGACCCGGATAAGGTGGAGAACCTCACTACTCCTAGGGAGTTCTCCCGGCTCATGGGGATGATCCTTGGTCATGATGGCTTGGATGAGAAGGTCTGCGAGAAGACCCTGGATGTTTTAAAAAGTTACAAGGATGGAATAATCTTTGAGGCCCTCCCCGAGGACTACATGGTAGCGGATAAGAGCGGCTGGATGGGAGGAGTCCAATGCGACTCCGGGATCGTCTACGCTGAGAAACCCTACATTGTAACTGTTATGGCAAGTCATATACCAGCATGGGACCGGAACGGCTACATGACTCGTGAAACCCTCAAACAAATAGTCTCCCTGATACACGACTACTACCAGAACAAAACAAGCACCAGCCGCTACGGTAGAAGAACCAGTTGAAGACCGTTGAGACCGTCTCATTCATCCTACTCCGTGAGGATAAAATCTTGGTGGAGCGAAGAAGAATAGACCGAGTTAATGACCCCGGAGCATTGGTGGTTCCCGGTGGGCATATTGAACCCGGGGAGTCTCACGTGGATGCAGTGAAAAGAGAGCTAAACGAAGAACTAGGAATCCAATGCAACAAGCTCAGGTATTATGAGCGAATGCTATGCAAATCAGACACCGAGTACCAGTTGAACAGCTGGTATATCTGCGAAGACTGGATTGGAGAACCAAAAGCAACTGAAGCTGAGGAGATACTATACTTAACAAAAAATTAACTGGATAAACTTAGTCTAGCCAATGATAGAAAAATCATCAAACGGTTATTCCGTGAAGAGATCTTAGATTAAATAAACACGCATCCAGCATCAAGTAAATGAAATAAGCAGCCTCTGTACCCCTAAAGGTATGTCAGCTCCAGAGGATAGAAAACTACTAATCGCAGACCGTTGGTGGGATAAACTCCCACGGAAGATATACTCATCACTAGAAAGAGTAGATATATCACAGGACTGGTTCCAAGTCTACAAGGTCTTATCTGATATCTACGTCTTCTACGAACCCTACCAGTACGAGGAAGCCATCAGCACACTAATACTAGGGGAGGAAAAAGCATTGCTCATCGACACCGGTTGTGGAATCGGTAACATCAGAGAGGCAGTAGAAGAAGTAACCGATATGCCTGTCATGGTTTTAAACACCCACGCACATAACGACCACATAGCACAAAACTATCAGTTCGATGAAATAGCCATGCTGGACCACCCGTGGAGCC
This sequence comes from uncultured Candidatus Bathyarchaeia archaeon, assembly GCA_964559155.1. GTDB lineage: Archaea > Thermoproteota > Bathyarchaeia > TCS64 > TCS64 > RBG-16-57-9. Next base: position 44,563 of record CAZLHA010000001.1, read on the forward strand.
ATGAAGCGCAGGAAGGACTACCTAACAGCGAGATGGCTCATCTGATAGCAGATGGGATGCTCTGGAAGCCACTGCCAGAAGAGTTCGACCCTGATAACTATGTGGTGCCCGGTTTCAAGGTAACACGCTGGCTTGAAGACGGCGAAATCTTGGACCTGGGTAACAGAACCCTTGAGGTCATGCATACACCTGGTCATACACCTGATAGCATATGCCTCCTAGACAAAGAGGACAGGCTCCTCTTCACAGGCGATATGTTCTACACGGGTGGAATCTACACATACCTTAACGGTGGAGATATACCCACTTTCATCAAAAGCTACCAGAGGATGCTAGAACACTATGATGAAT
>CAZLHA010000002.1:0-40597 GCA_964559155.1 uncultured Candidatus Bathyarchaeia archaeon
CGCAGCCGATGGGATTCGAACCCATGAGGCTCAAAGGCCACTGGTTTTCGAGACCAGCACAATCACCACTCTGTCACGGCTGCCCACAAAAAACCAAACAAACCACCAATTAACCCTTTCCCCTGGAAAACCCTGTTATTACCTATTAACAGGAGCTTACTTTTCAACTAGCCGCCTAACACCGTCCCAACCCTGACGATCCTTCACCGAGACCACCCTAACAGCCTCTCTACCACTACCCATTCTAGGCCGTTCCACACCACAACGACGAAGCAAATACTCCGCAGCCCGTAACAACTTATTATTCAACTCACTGTCTACAAGATCAGCCAAAGAGACCACCAGAGCCTCCAAACTCTTAGGCCTCGTAGCCCCCACATCACCGTGATGCCCAGCCACCACATGGACCACATCCAAAGGGAAACCACGCTTCATTAATTCCCCCACCATCAAAGACAAGTGATCTACTTTACCCCCGAAATCACTTGTACGGAAACCCCCCCGATCATCTTTCTCATAACAATAACATTTCATTAGATCATGCAAAACCGCGCCAGCGACCACAGTATCCCGGTCAACCGCCCCACCATAATATTCCTCAACTAAATCACACAAAGTCAACGAGATACGTACAACAGACGCAGTGTGCTCAAGAAGACCACCCGCATAGCTATGATGTTGATAAGCCCCCGCAGGACAAACACTCAACGACAAACATGGTGCATCAATATCCGAAGGGGGATCTCTTAGAAATCTTAACACCTTTCTACGTAATTCTTTATCCCCAATCAACTCCGTATATTTAATCACCTCATCAAACAAATCAGACACCACGCCACGAATCCAAAAAAATCAACGCCCAGACTCTTAAAACCATCGACCCCACAATATTTATCCCCCGATAGACAGCAACAAGAGAAAAGGTGAAAACAACGAGCGGCTATACCACACGTCTATACGCCCTTATGCGCTCAGCAACCACCTTTGTACTAAACTTCACACTTACTCAGCCCATATACCGTCTATTCCTTACTGGCAAAGGGATAACCGTGGTCCAGCTAGGAGTTCTCCTCAGTGTCCAAAACTTCATTCCCTTAATACTTAGAATCCCCATAAGTGGCTTAATAGAACGAATCGGCCGAATACGCAGCCTAATAATAAGCCTAATAATAAGCGGCCTAGGAACACTGCTCTTCATACCAGCCCAAACCTACACCCACCTACTGCTTGTAATCATATTCAACAGTATATCATCCAGCAGCTTCAATCAGACCGCCATGAGCACAGTAAGTGATGCAGCCCCACAACACAGACAAGGCGACGCTATGGGAAGATATCTAACCTTTCTCGGTCTTGGAATGCTTCTGGGCCCAGCCCTATGCTCATGGCTAGTAGAACCCTTAGGATACACAAACCTATTCCTAGTAGCTGGAGCAGTACCCACTATAGGCATACTCCTCTTAGTCTTCATGGCTCCACAGGAAATCAGGGAACAGGAGAAAACTGACACACCTACCATACCCCTAAGAGAGTCCATGAATATGATACTCAAAAATCGAAACATACGCCTCCTAAGCTACTGCCGTGTAAGCTTTAGCACCGCCCAAGCCATATTCCTAGCACTATTCAGCATATATGCCGCCAACAGACTAGGGTTAAGCGACTCCAAAATAGCCCTACTATTCACCATAAGAGGATTCTCAAACACCCTAGCACGGTTCCCAGCCGGAAACATCAGCGACAAGATAGGTAGACGCCCACTACTATACGCGGCATACAGTTTACTAGTTGTCAGCTTCATAATCATATCAACCACAGGAAACATAACCATGTTAGCTATATCCATGGCGCTATATGGGCTCTGTTGGGGAACAAGAGCCGTATCAGAGTGGGCTTTCCTCACAGATCTCGTGGAACCTGAGATCAAGACCATAAGCATAAGCTACCTCTCCAGTATCTTCAGTCTAGGAAGCACATTGGGTAGCATAGCATCAGGAATACTAACCGTATTCCTGCCCTATAGCAGTATATTTCTTCTAGGGTCTTTACTCAACCTAGGAGTACTACCCGCTTTATACTCTATGAGGAAGAATCCTGATAACTCTTCATCTTCTCCAGAATAGAATTATACGCCTCAACAGGATCTACAATGCCCTGAACCATTCGTTCAAATGGACAATAGATAACGCCATTATCCATTTTGATATGTGGAACCTCTTGGTTATAAACAAGTTTCACGCCGTATTCCTCTAGCACCTGTTTACCAGGAGTACTCACAATAGCCCCGATTGCTTCTGCTGCCTTACTATAGATAACAAGAAACGCAGCAGCTCTCCCTAGGATCTTATCCACCATAAGGGTTCCCTCTAATTCCTCACCAAATTCATCAATCGCCACTAAATGGGGTCTAATGCCTGCTAGTTTACTCTCAAAAATAAGCTCTCCTTCCTTATACACCATTAGACTATTTCCTGTGTCCTCAAGTGCTCTTAGATATTTCTTCATCTGATCGCAAAATCATAACGGCGGTGATTTTTATCTATTGTTTTCTATCATGTCTTTGAATACTGTTTTTATTCTCTTATGCATCAAATAATACCAAGCTACAAGCACCCATAAAAGATAGCAATAAGCAACAATATACCCCTGTCTAGAAATAAAATAATTAAAGAACAATATCTCAGTGAAAACTGTAAGCGTAATCGCGATAACAAAGTTAAACGTAAACCAGTTGAACCCGATCTTCATATTATCTAATATAACCCGGTATTTTTCAATTATATTAACCAAAAAGAAATTAACCGAGTTACTGCATCATTGATACCCTTATCTGCTTAAGCCCACGAGTAACCTCCAATGAGTTAGCCAACTTTTTTATCTGGGATGCTTTCCCTTTCACAGCCAAGATCTCAAGACAATTATGATGATCCAAGTGTATATGCGTCGAGGAACTGATAATATCCGTATAATCGTGTTGGAGATGGGTTAACTCTTCCATCACGCCCCCAGTATGGTGATCGTAAATCATTGTTATTACACCGGCTAATACGCCTTCAAGATCCTTCCACTTATGTTCCGTCAAGAAACCCCTCATAGCCAGTTGTACTGCACTAGAACGATTATATCCAATCCTCTGCACAAGCTCATCAAATTCGGTCAGCAGATCGGGGTCTATTGATACGCTTATTCTTGAGACTCCACTTGTCATACTTTCACAACTCAGAGAATTGAGTCAACGAAGCTTGATATCGCTTCTGATGCAACACCAGCTTTTAACTCTCCACCCCTTAAACTAGACTGAAATATCTTAGAGTCATAACCAATAACAGCATCCGGTTTAAGTTCCTCAGACACGAGTTTCTCCATCATAACCTTCTCGACCTCTGGTGTCATCTTGTTTAATATGAGATGGATGGGTTTACCAATTCGGTCTGCTTCAGACGCCAGCTTCTTAGCTATGGCGACTCCCTCTGCAGTAGGATCAATGACTACAATTATTCTATCTATTCCTTCTTCAATGCCTCTACCCAGATGTTCAATACCCGCCTCAGCATCAACTATCAAATACTCATCTGATTCAAGCTCTATTCTTTTTAACAATTCTTTGGAAAGAAATCCATAGGGACAAGCACAGCCTTCGCCATACTCCTCGATCTTACCCACTGCTACATACGTAATCCCGTCGCTGGTCTTTGAAATATACTCCTCAGGGATCTTACTCATGTGTACCCTAACATGATCTTCTAACCCCTCTCGCACCTGTGATCTACCTCCTAAATAATTTGCAATAGTATCCACAGATTCAACGCCCAGACTTTTTGGTAAGAGCCTATTGGATTCATCAGCATCCATCAAAATCGCTTTACCGTGTTTGGATAGTTCTCTAGTAATTAAAATGGATACAGCGGACTTACCCGCCCCCCCTTACCGCCTACGAGTAGTTTCATAACCCCTCACCTCCGACATCGATTAAAAATATTACTAAAACGACTCTACGTAATACTAATAATAATTATCACCAGCTTCACCCCGTAATAACACCTATATTTCACCAGCTTGGAGAAAACCCCATGCATGAATGGGCACTAGCAGAGGGAGTACTATCAACAGCGAGGAAATTCGCCCTAGAAAACGATCTCACAAAGGTAACAGAAGTAGTAATCATGATAGGGGAATTACAACAAGTAGAACACGATGTACTAGAGTTCGCCTTCGAACAACTAAAGACCCCTTTATTTGAGGACGCGGAATTCATATTAAAGTCACAGCCAGCAAAATTCAAGTGCCGCAACTGCGGTCACGAGTGGACTTTTAAGGCTCAGGGTATGACAGAGGAAGTATCAGAGGCCATACATTTTGTACCTGAGATGGCGCATGTCTACTTAAAATGTGGTGAATGCGAAAGCCCCGACTTTGAGGTAATAGAAGGGAGAGGAGTCTGGTTAGCGACAATTAAGGGTGAGAAGAATGAGTGATCCGAGACTAGACATCATCGAGAAACGATTCGAAGACGTAGGTAAGGTTATTGCTGTAAGCAGCGGCAAAGGTGGGGTAGGAAAGAGCATGGTAGCAACGAGTCTAGCCTTGAATCTACGCGATAAGGGTTACAAAGTAGGGCTACTGGACCTGGACTTCACGAGTCCCGCTACACATGTAATACTTGGCGTAGAGGGCTTGTACCCCGAAGAGGAGTATGGAATAATACCTCCATTAGCTCATGGTCTTCGTTATATGAGTATCACACATTATAGCTTGGATGAACCAGCACCTCTACGAGGAGAGGATGTTAGTAACGCCATAATTGAGCTTCTGGCAATAATTAGGTGGGGTGAGCTTGATTATATTGTAGTGGATATGCCTCCTGGTATAGGTGACGCTACTCTGGATACTATTAGGTTGATGCCCACATTGGAGTTTATCATAGTAACTACTCCAAGCGTGGTGGCATATCAATCGGTAAGAAGATTGATCCTATTATTACAGGATATGGGGATAACTATTACAGGCGTCTTGGAGAATATGGTTATGAATGAATCAGACTATGTACAACCCGATGTAGAAGAAATGGGTCTAACTTATTTGGGTTCCATAGACTTTGATGCCCATCTTGAGGCATCTATAGGAAACGTGGATAAGCTCTCTGAAACTGATTTCTATAAAGAAGTTAGTGAAATAGTGTCCAGTATTCTCTAATCCTCTCTTATTAAGAGGGTAATTCCGAACGCTAGGCCGCTGAGGAGTGCGAAGAAGTAGAATACGCTGGAGTATCCATAGTACTGGGCTAAATATCCTGCTATTGCTGGCGTAAAGAACCCGATACCGTATTTTAGCGTGAAGTTTACTCCGTAGGTTACTCCTACCGTGTCTTTTCTGGCTACGTCTCCTAATAATGCGTTCATGGGGCTCTGGGTTACGAAGAACGTGAAGCCAAGGATTACTACGATTAGGATTAGTAGTGGTAGGCTACTAGGTGATAACACAAAGCCTATTAGGGTTAGGGCGAATCCTGCGTAACCGAAGAGGAGGAGTCTTTTTCTTCCTAGTTTGTCGCTTAGTTCTCCTCCGAGTATCTGGGCGAATGCTCCTACTGTGTATTTGAGGGTACTTAGTCCTCCAGCTATCACGAATGATACTCCTTTTTGTTCTTCCATGAAAGCCACGATGAAGCTGCTTACCCCTGTCCAGAGCATTCCGCTGAGCACTACGATTCCTAGTGTAATGATTAGTGTTGATTTATCTGTGGTACCGAACATTCTACGTAGTGTTTCTATTGGTCCTGCGTGACCTCCTTCTGGGGTTGGATATGGTATATCTTCTGCTACAAAGTAGTCTATTGCTGCCATAGTGAGACCGATTGCCCCCCAGATGATGAATGTGGCTCTCCAGCCAAATCTGGATCCAAGTATACTTGAAGTTAGGTAACTGATGGCCATTCCCATGTCGCCTCCTAATCCCTGTATACCCATGTATCTGCCGCGACTCTCATCGCTGACTAGACTCATATGCGCGTACCCGCATGGATGGTATAAGCTTGCTCCCATTCCCAGTGTAATGAGTCCGATAGCTGCTATTGGTATATTGGGGCTGATGCCTATGAGGATGCTTGATCCTCCACAGAGTAGCATGCTCAACATTATGAGAGTTTTTTTACTATAGCGGTCTGCTATGAATCCTACTGGTAGGCTTAACCATCCATAGAAAAGTGATACTAGGCTTGCTAGCATTCCTACTGTGGCTATGTCTCCTAGTTCTCCGCCTAGGATGGGGATCATCGCGGGTAATAGTACTAGGTAGGCGTGCATTATGCCGTGGCTTGCTGAGATGGTTACAATGGTTCTGTCTTCGGTGTTCATAGTGTTTACCTTGATGTCTTTGATAGGCTGTGTTTTGGTATTTAATCCTTGACTGTTTTGGCGGCAGCTGGTGGGAACTTTATGTGTTTTTCTCTGGGTGGTGGCTTTGAAATTAATTTGAGTTTGTGTAACTGATGTATTCTTATACCTGTTTATGATATTGGGTTTGAGGAAGGGGTTTTGGGATATTTTTCCCGCTTTTTCCCCTACCCTCACTTCTATGTGATTAGAGCTAACGGTTATCTGCTGATGTATATTAGCGTGAATGAGGCAATGCATGTGAAGAAATCAGGTAGCATGGCGAAGGGTCCTAGACCTGATGCCCTATAGCCGGCGACTCCGATTAGTAACGGGTTTGAGGTTAATGCGTATAATAGCAAGGCGATTGAAAATATTACTAATCCGAGGCTGAACTCTAGCCCTGTGTCCGAGTATACCTTCCAGTAGATCGAGGACAAGGTTATCAACAGGAATGCGTTTACGCTGGCTAATACAGCTTTAATCTCGTAGTATATCCTGTAATCCCCTAGCCGGTGTTCACCCATACCATGTCCCATGGTATATCCGGTCTGGGACGCGATGTAATATGCAATAACTCCGACTATTAGTGTTAATAGGATTATCTTAGATAGAGATTTATTCTCCTTCATCTAAAGCATCCTCCTCGTTATCCTTTTTACCTTTATTCCCAATTTTCTCCCAAATCTCCTCAAAGTAATCATAATTCTCCAGTAACTCATTAGTCAAAAGATACGCCATACCATATCCCTCCCCTAGGGTTGTAACCATCTTATTCTTCTCCAATACCTCAAGATGATGCCTTATGGTGCTATAATCCAGTTCTAGCTCTTGACTTAGTTGATGCGCGTTCATGGGGGCTTCAGATAGGGTGTTAATTATCCGTGCCCGGTTCAAGCCGCCTCTTGTTCCACCTATAATCCACTGAATAATATAGTTGAAATAATTCTTTCTTGGCGGCGTCAATATATTCTCTAATCTGTTCAGGTGACAAAAAACCCTTCGATATATCCTACACTGATTCAGAGGTAATTCAATAAAGATTTGGGAATAACTTGGGACCAACCTTGGAAAATTGATTAAATACACCGTTTAGATGCTTTGAGTAGAGATGAATAAAGAAATGAGTAAGAGAAACATGAAAGCACTCGGCTTACTAGTCCTGGTCGCCATAGCTTTAGGTGGAATCAGTTTTGTATTAGCACAAACGAATTCAACCGACGAGATAACATGTCTGGGTACAGGCCCTCAGAGTCTTTTAAACGGTAACGGGTTCTGGGGTCAACTAACGGAAGAGCAGAGAGATGCTCTTTATGATGAGGCTCAATCCATGCTAGATAGTGGTGCAACTCCTGAAGAGATCCGGGAGATGAAAGCAAAAATGCTGGCTGAGTGGGGTATTGAGGCTCCACTTTGGCGTGGACCACACAACGGTGAATCTGGCCCCCATGGTAATATGTTCCGTGATGGCACAGGTAGAGGCAGCCAGTATCGTAGGGGCGGAGCTAGAGGCAATCACTACAACGGAAATTGTCCATACACAGACTAAATCCCGGGTTCATTGTCTTTTTTTAGATAGAACCCCTTTTTAACTATATATTTTATTGTGACTATATTTTTCAATATACTTTATTGTACCAAGTTATTTATTGTAAAATGTATGGTTTTTAGCCTAGTTGGATAGCGATCTATAGAATCTATGGGGATTATATATGTTTAAGACTAAAAAATGGTATGGCGGTATCCCGATATTCTCTGATAAACGCGTACGTGTTGCTGTTTCACTCTTTCTAAGTGTATTCTTCTTTATCTCAGGCCTTGAAGGAGTAAAGTCTGGTTTTAAACTCATTTTCGCTGAATGGCAAGTCAGTATCCTAGGAATGGTGACCTCTGAAACAGCCGCGGTAACCGGATTAGCTCTTGGAATCTTAGGAACCGCACTAGTCCAGAGCAGTAGCGCAGTAGTAGCCACTACAATGGTGAGTATGTCTGGAATGGTTACAGGAGGATTACCTCTTGAAAGTGCGATAAAATTTGGAGTACCCATGGTATTAGGCGCAAATATCGGAACCACGGTAACAAACACAATTGTCGCCTTCGGAATAGAGCGGGGAATGACTATGGAGGAATTCAAGGAAACTATTCCTGGTGTAATTGTTGATGACGTATATGAAGCTCTTACAATTACAATTTTCTTCGCCTTAGAACTCACTTTTGGATTAATCAGTAAAATAGTTTTAAGACTAGGAGAATTTTATACTAATGTACTCAAACTAGAGAGTTTCTTCGCGAGTTTTGAGGACAGTCTTATTGATGTCATAGTAAAAAAACCGATTATAAGCCCAATCAAAGAAATAATGGTCAATTTACTAGGAGATAGGGCAGGTGGAATATTGTTATTCATAGTATGGTTCATAGTCATCATCTTTTCTATGAACATGATAACCAAGAACCTTGAGACAATGATTGAGCTGGAATGGGAAAACCGGGTAAAAGCAGCCTTCAATAACCCAGTGAGAGGTTTCTTCACCGGGTTTGCTGTCACTTTCCTTGTGGGAAGTAGTAGCATCGGTAGCAGTCTAGTGATACCCTTCCTCGCTACCAAGGTTGTTGATCTCAAGACCGCGTATCCATATCTTGTTGGTACTAACGTGGCAACCGCAGTAGACCTTTCTCAGATCTATGGGTATATGGCTGGCGGCGTCACAGGTATGATTCTGGGGAGTGCTCACGTTTTACTTAATCTCATGGCTATGACTCTTTGGTTGATATCTCCCTTGAGATTTGTACCTGTAGCAATCGCTGAGTGGTTAGGCGCTAAAATAACTGAAAACCAGAATGTTGCCTTCGCATTACTTGCCTGGGTTGTCGGGGTTTTCTTTGTGGTGCCAATTCTTATAATCTATTTATTGTAGGTGTACATTGTGAGTGAAAGAATTCTAAGATGGTTCGGGGACCGAAGAAATGAAAAAGTCCTTGAGATGACCTATGAGCATCTTGAGTTGACCACTAAGGCAGTTTATAAGCTGTATGAGATGGTACAGAATATTGTCGAGGAGCCTGAAAGAAAGAAACCACATTATGAGTCAATTAGCCGTTATGAGATGCAAGCAGACAGAATAAGAAGAGACATGGTAAACGAGCTAAGCAAAAGAGATCTTTATCCCAATGAACGCGATGACTTGATAGAACTAGTCAGAGCTGTCGACTGGATCGCAGATCTATCGAGGGAAGCGAGCAGACTTTTAGTGATTATCCCCTTCGAAAAATTGCAGGATATTTTTAGGGAATCAGTAGAAAATATGTGTAGAGCAAACTATGCAACTGTAAAGGTATTATCCCAGTGTATACACGAGTTATCAATGAACCCGCAAAAAGCGCTTGATCTAGCTGACCAGGTCGAGTTATTGGAAGAAGATATGGATGATCTATTCGGTGAGGCTAGAAATCAATTAGTAATGATGGATGAAGGGGAACTCACTAGAAGCGCCTTGATACTGGTTAATGAACTCGTAGAGACCATCGAAGAAGCATCTGACTGGTGTGAAAACTCGGCTGACATCGCTAGAGCTATAGCGCTTAGAGCGATCTAATGTTAAAAAAATTTGAGGTGTGTAGAAAATGGCGAGAAGACTATTCGGAAGATTAGGGCCCAACAGAGGAGCCAACGTACTAGCGATGGTGGAGAAACACCTAGAGTTAACAAAAAAAGCTGTCACAAGCCTCCAGACCATGGTAGAAGCAGCAAGTGAAGAAGGACAAGAATCAGGAAGCAACATATTCTCAGACATTAGCAGGTTTGAGAAAGAGGCTGACGAGCTTAGACGAAATATGGTAGAGGAGCTAACCAATGGTGAGATGTATCCTGAAGAAAGGGATGATCTCATGGAGCTTGTCAGGGCAGTTGACTGGATAGCCGACTGGTCAAAGGAGGCTGGAAGGATACTGAGAACGATTCCCTTTGAAAAGGTGACTGATAACCTCAAGGACTCTGCTTTCAAGATGGTGAAAGCTAACGTGGATTGCGTTAAGGTATTAATCAAAAGTATTGATGCATTACCGCGAGACTCCAATAAGGCATTGAGTCTAGCTGATGAGGTAGAGATGCTTGAGGAAACCATAGATGATTTGTATGGTGAGGCTCGTTTCTATTTCGCTAGAGATGAACTAACTGAGTTTAAGACTGGTCAGTTAATCCTGATAAACGAGTTCTTTGATGCTCTTGAGACAATTGCAGACTGGTGTGAGAATACCGCTGATATAGTAAGAGCCATTGCCGTAAGAAGGCAATAATCCATTGAATATTTTCTTGGAACTTTTTATTTCTGTTTATAATTCGCTAGTTGTCTTTTTCGGCTAATTGTTCTGCTTTTTGAGCTTGGCTTACAGCCATCTTCTGGAGATGTACCAGTGGTCTTTTCAATGTACGCGCCCACTTATTGTACCAGTGACATTTTTTCCAGTTGCCTCCAAGGCAGAAAGTACTAAAATGCAGTCTAGTTATAGGTCGTTTACACTCTTTGATGCGTGGACATACCCCGTGTTTTCCCCTTGAGACTTTTCTGGGCATACTCACTCAGTCATGATTGATGGTGAAACGTGACCTATATTGTTTAGGTAAGAGTGTTTCTAACTTATGCTACTTCGAATCTGCATAACCCGATGCGTTTAAACTTAACATTGGTCACCCAGTAAACATCATTTCGAATATAATAGAACGTTACACCATTAGGTTCCATGTAAACCCTAGAAATATTCAAACGATCAATAGTGTTTTTGAAGACCGTGAGATCACCAACATTGAAACTTGTTATACTATGATCCCTTTCCCTAACCTCTAAATCATACCCAGAGAACCCATGGATGACCTCATCCCTCACCTTTGCCTTATTCACGTTACAGGTATATGTAAGCAGTGATCCACCTACTATGAGTAAAATTGATGCTATTATCAGATATTTCCTGTTGGATCTCTTTAGTAGGTGTCTTGATACTAAGCCATCTTGTGCTATATCCGATCCAAATAACCCATTCGGGGCGAACAACAACACAAGAACAATAACGATGATGGGTACAAGAATTCTAAACCCACCTACCCACACCCCTATGATACGCTGACCCCAGGTGACTAACATTATCTCCGCTAGCCCTGTCAACAATCCTCCTATAAACGCCCCCCTGTAACTGTCAATTCCACCAAGTAAAGCAGCTGCAAGAATAGAGATCATAATCCATGAACCACTTATAGGCGTAATATGGAACCACATAGTCATTATTGCACCTGATAAGCCCGCTAAACCGCCAGCGAGAACCCAGAGAACCCGCCCACTTCTTGTAGGGTTAATGCCCTGGACCTGGGCTAACTCAATGTTTTCCAAAACCGCTCTTACAGAGCACCCAAATCGGGTTGATTTGAAGATGTAACTGATTAGTAGAAACGATGATATAGCTAATATTGCCGATACTGGAAAAACGCTGTAAATTTCTCCGATCTTGAAATCATATTGACGGAGCATTATGTTTGTGTGGGGAACTCTGATGTATTTATGATAAATTTGGATCAAGGCTTCTAACAGTATCCCTAATCCAATGACTACCAGGGTCATCTCAATCAGTGATCTGCCTTTTCTCATCAATGGCTCGATGATGAATGTATTGATGATTAACGCCAGTATTGATCCTACTAGAAACGCGACGGGGAAACCGAGATACACTGGATAATGGAGAATATGTTTGCTGGTATAAGCCGTATAGGCTCCGATAGTCATGAGTGTTCCCAGCGCATAGTTAGGTACTTTTGTTAAAATGTACATCAAGGAGAATGCTTCTGTGAGTAATATCAGAGCGGATGCATACGTGAATGCAGCCATCCATAGTTGATTCATATACAGATCAAACTAACCTCGTCAACCATATAAGGTTAACCAAATCGTGTTAAACCACTAACCCACATAAACTAAAAAATCACAACAACCAAAAAAACGATGCAAATACCGGTGAATTTAAATACCAAAAGAACCAAAAACACGTCAAGTTTTAATAAAAAAACCCCATATGATGTGCTTGAAGACTATGTCAGCATCAACACTACGAAACAAAATCGGAGTCCTACTACTAGATGGACCAATGTCCCTAATAGAGATAGCCGATGAACTAGACGTCAAAGAAAAAAAAGCATTCAGCCTACTAAAAAAAATGTTCAAAGACGAGCGGATAAACAGCTTCAAAGCCGACGACGGTCAACGAAAATACCGAATAACAGAGAAAGAAAGAGAGAAAGCCGAGAAACGGAGAGCACGAGCAGAGAAGAGAGCAGCCAAGAAAAAATCCAAGTAACCCCATAACCCAGCTCCTGCATAGTGTTTTATGTCCTACCCCAATTAGAATACGATATGTCAGAGTATGGAATAACCCATGAATCAGGAACCCTAAAACGGGTGATGGTTCATCACCCGGGAAAAGAACTGGAATTAGCTAACAATGACCCCGTTGCACACCACTTTGATCAACCAGTAAACGTAACACGCTTCATCAACGACCACCAGGAACTAGTAAACGCTTTACGAGAAGCCGGCGTAGAGACCCTACTAGTACGTGACCTTATCTCCGACAACGAAGAAGCACTAGAACAGAGCTACAATACACCCAACCTAGTGTTCGTCAGGGATAGTAGCACCATGACCAATAACGGGGCCCTACTATTCAGGATGGGGCTACCCAGTAGACGACTAGAGACCCCAATCATAAAAGCAGCTCACAGGGCTAACGGTGTACCCATCGCAATGGAGATGCATAAGCCTGAAAGCTTCGAGGGAGGAGGATTCGCATTACTAGAGGGCAGGGTTGCCGTCGCTGGTCTATGTGACAGAGCAACACAGGGCGCGTTAAACCATATGAGCGACTATCTTCTGGAAAACAATCTGGTAGATTTGTTCATACAGCTCAACATGCCACCTGGCATCGTGCACATCGACGGAGAGTTCTGTGAACTACCTGGAAAAGTAGCTTTAATCCACCCTGAGGTAATTGAAAGCGTACCCACGGTGTTCAAGACAAGTAATGAGACTTGGAGAGGAAGCTTCACCGAGTGGTTGCGAGAAAAAAACTGGGACATACTAGAGATAAACGACCAGGAATGTGTTGATATGGCTGCAAACTTCCTGACAATAAATAAAGACCTAGCGTTCCACTACACAGGCAACCCAAGGGTTATGCGGGAATGCCGTGAACACGGAATCGAGGTGATCCAGATTCCCGGTGAAGAGATGCGGAAAGGGATGGGCGGTATACATTGTATGACCTGCCCCATATATAGAATCTAAACTACTTTTCATCATCATTGTAGATGAGTTTAAGCTCCTGAAAGCTGAGCTTTTCCCCGTTCTCCATCTTCTTAATAGCCGCTTGCTTCCTAGCCTCAGCCCTCTCTTGGGCGTTCATCTTACGTAGCTCAGCGAGTCTTTGATCATGGGCTTTAAGTCCATCCCTTAACGCGTTGATCTCGGGCATAATTACACTGAGCTCGCTCTTAATCTCATCAGCCTCTTTAATCTTCTCTACGTAGCGTTTATGGGCGTCGTCCGCCATCTCATGTTCTTTATCCGCTTGCTCGTAGAATAGAATCATTCGTTCATGGTGTTCTTGGCTCTTCTCAGCCAACTGGTTGATCTCGTCTCTGAGCGCATTAATCTCTGCTTCCGTGGTTTTCTTATCCGAGAGATAATCCTTTTTTACATCCTTCTTCTCTTCGATTCCCTTGAATTCTTCAAGAGTCTTCCTGAGTTCTGATGCCCGTTTAACCAGTTCCTCTTCTCGGCCCAGCATCTCCTGCGTGGGAGTGGTCATAACCTCCCACTCGATACGTTTAAGATCCTCTTGGACCTTCTTCTTACTGGGCAAACCCCTGTACTCCTCTCGTAAAGCTCTATCCGCTTTTCTAAGTACCTTGTTTGTCTCGGATAACTCATCAAACAAGGGTCCAAGACTCTGTTTAATCTCCTGTACCTTGGCGTTGATCCTATCCCTCTCTTTCCTATGTTTATTGGCTTGTTCCCGTGTAGCTCTGGCTTTCTTATTCAGGCGATCTCTTTCATCTCTGATTTTACCGATCTTTCCAAATAACTCGTTTCTCTTTTCTCGTAACTCAGCTGCCTGTTCTTCCAGTTCATCAAGTTTGTTTTCGTTTACAGACATATGGACGTGCACCGTACAGGTTTTCTCGTCTAACGCTGTAGAGAATTAATACTAATCTAAAAGGGCTTCTATACAATTAAGAATCTCCAGTAGTTACTTTGATAAAAACCCGGATACAATTGATGTGTATGAAGGTTATTGGCATAGTAGCTGGTCCACGTAAGAACGGTAATACTGCTCAACTGGTTAAGGAGATAGTCAAGAGTGCGAGGACAGCTGGAAACGATACTCATCTCTTCTATCTAAGCGATATGGTAATCAAGCCCCTTGAAGCCGATGAAGATGGATACATCTATCCTGATGACGATTTCATAGAGTTAATGCCCCACCTTGAATCAATGGATGCATTAATTCTGGGAACTCCAATCTATTATGATCACGTTAGTTCAAGAGCCAAGTTGTTCATCGATAGACTCTACTATTACAGTAAGAGCCACGGAGACGAGTACAGGAAACGAATAAAGGATGACATCAAGTTCATCAGCGTCTTTTCCTGTGGATGGGATAATCCTAATGTCTACGGAGAAGTTGTCGAGTGGCTCAATGAGAGGATGAGCCACTACTGGAACATGAAGATCTATGACTCTCTGAAAGCCCACGGAACAGGTAACAACCCGGTGAAAGATAACGAAAAACTACTAGAAAAAGCTAGGATACTCGGTGAAAGCCTCTAACATTAGCTTAATTCCTTTTTCTTTTCAATATAACCTGATACTAGAGGTGGGGTGATATAGGGTATTTTGGCGAAGTCACTTGACTGTGTATACTTTACCTGTGTCTGATGCCAGAAAACAGGTGATTGGTGCCCCGTTACCCGTATAACATAGTGGTGACTTACTGTTAACGGCTCATTTTTATGCATGTATATTTCGGGTGCAGAGTATCTGACTCTATAAAGTTCTTGACTAAAGTCACTCATATCTATTATTCGCATTCTGGGGTCTTCCGGTTTCAACCATGGTAGTATATCTCTTATGTCGAATCCCATTATTCTCCAGAGGAAACTGAATGGTCCTTTGGGCGGTTCATTCCTTGGGGGTTGATCATAGTTTGATAGATGTATGTTTGATTTACCCAGTGAGCCGTTCATGGTATAGGTTAGCCAGTTCCACTCCCAGCTTGTCGAAGAATAGTTTGAACCAGGCACTAGGTGTTGATTTATTGAAACATCGTACCAGTCATATTCTAAGTCATCCTCGACCAACTTCAGGATATCCATCTCTGTCTCGATGAAACCATATGGCTCATGATACTCAATACTGGTTATCCTACCCTCAATAAGGTAGTCTTCAGGGGCAGACATCATCCCGCTCTCTTCAACCCAGTTACCTATTTTACCCCTGAGCGATACCCGGTAATCGATATCATATATTTTTAGCTGATGTTCGATGGTATTTCCCCCCACTTCTTGAAGCCAGAAGCCGCTCACCACGAGTTCAGTATTCGTATCTGTCCTATTCGTGGTCACGAAACTTGGACCAAATACATCCCCTAAACTGGAAACATCTTCCCCGTATAGAACTACTGGACTATTGCACTGTATTAGATTCTGGATCTTTGATTGATTAAACTCGCTACTTGAAACCATAGTCATCTCAGGCTTTTCACTGTCAGTAAAAACAATCATCTGGGATCCGATGAGAAGCAAGAACAGACCCGTAATTACCCCGAATTTCAAGGTTAAATCAACTCAATTCATCTCTGCTTATAGGTGTTTAGACCCTTAGCGTGATTTTACACGCTCTCTTAGAATAATCTTTATTTGATTGCCTATATCATAGTTGGTGCACATCGCCTTGGTAGCTCAGAGGTAGAGCGGCAGCCTTGTAAGCTGTTGGCCGCGGGTTCGAATCCCGCCCGAGGCTCCATTCTTAAAAAAATTATTTCTTGGATTTTTTGCTTTTCTTTTTCTTCTTTTCTTCTTTATCCTTGTGTTTCATACGTTTATGTTGCTCCATACCGAACTGGGAGTTAAATGTCCTGCCGCATATGGGGCATGGAACTGCGACCATCTCAAGCTCAATGTTTTTACCCATCAAGTCTTTCTGGAGCTGTTTCATCAGCTTCTCTCCCTCAGTGTATGAGACTCTCTTATCCGTCTTTACCTTGATCCCTACGGTTAGGTTGAATTTTCTGTACTCTTTCTCGTCTCTCTCCATTCCCACAGCGTTTACTACGCCATGTATCTTGTCTTCTTGCGCCATTTTGTCACCTAAAGGGATATTCATTAAGGATAATGTGATACAGATTATAAAATCATACCCATATAATTGGATAATCCATTTATCTGAGACAATTCTAGTAAACAGAAAACCGTTGCTAGAATCTCATAGATATTGCTTTAAGCGATAAAATACGTGGAAAAAAGGGGATGTTCATGGATTTCAATGTCGAGGAATGGGGAACGAGACCAAAAGTAGGTAAAGGATTCGGTGCAAATGTAAACGGTAAATGGTGCAGCTTTCTCGAAACAAAGAAGGGAGCCTATCGTGGAGATCATATTCATCCGTATGACCAATACACTGTGCTCCTCGGAGGCTCAGCCATCGTGGTTACAGAAATAGATGACAAACTAAAGGAACACATTCTAAAGGAGAACACGGTACATAAGACTCCTAGGGGAATACCTCATATTCTCATACCTCTAGAAGACACAGTGCTATACGAGTGGTGGGATGGACCATACGAGGGCGAACCATGTCCCGGAGTATTCGATGAATACAAGAAGAACAGAGTCGGTCCAAGAGACTAATTTTTTCATCCTATGGTTTATACTGTATTACTACAACCCCTAAATATGAGACCTGAGGACTTTTTCAAGTTTAATCCTGAAACCGGGGAATGGAACAACATAAACGTGGATTACCGTTTCGTGCTAATAGGTGAAACAATTATCCACAGTATAGTGGAAAACCTAACTGAACACTTCGGCAGCGCAACAGGTGTATTCATGTACCAGAGTGGCTTGGGTGTGGGGATTAGTTACGGAAACCTTCTGAAAGAATCCCCAGACAAGTTAGTGGGTTTGAAGAATATCTTTGAGAACATGTACATGGCTGGATGGGGGCGGATGACTATCGAGGACTCAGACATAGATTCCCTAGAACTGGATGAAATAACTATACTCGAGGAAAATGGGTTCTTCACAAAAATGGGGTTGGAGGAAGAGATGGAGAACCTGAATCCATTCACAAAAGGATTTCTAACAGGTATCTTTGATACTGTTAACGGAGAGGAACACACCTGTGAGATGGAGGTCGTTAGCGAAAAGCCATTGAAATGTCGTTACACTATCACGACTATTCGTTAGAGTTTTTTTCCTGCTCTCTTTTACCGTAGCTAACCACGAGGTCCACTAGTTTCTTGGAGTCTATCTCGGCTCTGCTACGCCAGTCAAGGTACAGCATTCCCTGATCATCCTCACCAAGATAACCCTGATTGATGTAACGATCAATATTGAGTTTCACCCTCCACCCGGGAAGCTTCTCCTCCAAGACCCTCTCCACGTCCTGTCTGGTGGATTTTCCCTGCTTGGAGATAATATAGGCAACGGATACAGCTAACCCGGCGATATCATCTATACGCCACCCAATGGTCTTGGCTGTCTTCTGGTCCACGGTGCCCCTCATGGTGATATAATATCTGGCGTCCTGAAGCTGAGAACTGGTGGGGTCAAGGATATCCGGGTCATCAAGTACTCTGGTAACCTGAAGGTCAAATGGTTGTAGTTGTTTATCCAGTACCTCAAGGATGTTCTGCCAGTCGGATCCTAGTTCTTTACGTAGCTCCCAGCCTCTAACCCCGGGTAATTTATGATGCGTGAAGAATAGTAGATGTACTGCGTCCTTGAGTTTACGTTGATAATGCTGCTCTGCCTTGCTTACTCGTTTCGCCAAAGTTTCCACTCCTCATAATCTACTAGCACTGGTAGGCTTACTTTTCCCTGCTCAGGATCGGGTATGGGCTCCTCTTTATGGATAATAGTGTATTCATCCATTAACTTGTCCCATTCGACGCCCGCGTACCCGTAACCCACCATGAATACGGTTAGATAAGCCCGGTTAACAGTATCCTCGTAGGTATCTGCACCGATCCAGTCCCAGTAATCGATACTCCCCCCGGGTCCCACTTTTTCCTCAAGCTCCTGCCAGAGTTTCTCTATCACCTCAGTGAATCCTTCCTCCGGCAGTAACCCCATACGCCGCACCTCGTCACGGGTGGTTCTACCTGTCTCTCTCTCCTCTACCTCCTCGTCCTGCCATCTCTCATCGATGGGAACAAGGTCCCCCCAGTACCCGAGGCTAGCCCCCAGGGTGCCTGCGCTCATCTGCTCTAACTCCACCAACGGGTGCCATGTTCTGAGAAATAGATCCGCGATAGCCCCTATGTCCAACGCTAATAGGCTCTGACTCAGCATGAATGGATCCTTGTACAGTGTCGTAGACTTATGCTCTATCCACTGATTCTGGCGCTCAAGCACGTTACTGAGCTCCCTCAACGCCTCAGCGTCCAAACAGAAATCCTTAGGGTTCTTAATGTTAGGGTAATGTTTCTTGATGACGCTCATCACGTAGTCGAAGTCGATGTCAAATGGCTCTATCTTGCCGCTCTGAACCATCTTGCATAGGTTTATGACGCTCTCAAGCTCGCTCATCTTATTCCTCCACTACTGTGGGCTCTGAGACCGTCTCTGTTTTATGAACCATGATGATGTGCACATCTTTCTCCTTGAAGGTAATCTGGCTAGGGGTAATAGCCATGTACTGGTCATCGGTGCCTTCCGTGGTCTGCACGATGAAGTCGCTTACAGCCTCCTTGTTCTGGGGATCCATGTGGAGGTCGAACTCGTCCACAGCCCTGAAGGGACTCAATACGTTCTGCTGTAGTGAGAGCAGGAACGCCATAACGCTGCTGCTCCGTTCTCCACCACTATGCGTGTATGGGTCGAGTCGGCTGGGTGGAGCGCCTTTGAACCCTACGAATATCTCTAATCCTGCTTCTTCGATGTCGTGGCTGTCGATTAACCTGACTTCTCCGTTTGCTTGAAGTCTCTTGAGTAACTTCTTGTATCGTATATTCACGTCGTCGAGGAGTTTCTCTGTTACTTGTCTCCATTTCTTGTTTCGTTCCTCGATCTCCTTGAGTATTTTACGGCGGTTCTCTTTTACTTCCTGGATCCGCTGCTGTATCTCTTTGAATGTCTCGTTGTAGCTCTCGTACATCTCCTCAGCTTCATCAGGTATATTGGACATCCCCATGAGGATTCCCTGAGTCTTTCTTATCTCGTTAAGAATCTCTTCCCCGGTTCTCCCTGTCTCGATCCGCTGCCCTTTGATTAACGCCTCTGCCTCAGCGTCTTTCAGGTCACGGTTAGCCCTATCCATCTCCGCTTTCAGCGACTCTACTCTGCGGTTCAGGCGTTGGCGCCGGTCCTTGAGTAACGCTAGGTTTATTCTGCTGTCGATGTATTGATCATTTGCTTTATCGATTCTTCCACGCAGCTGATTTATCTCAGTTACTAGTTTCTGGGCTTCTTCCTCTGCTGTGGTTAACCGCCGGGTATACGTCTCTAACTGGGTCTGGATTGTGTTCCTCTGGGCGTTAAACTGATTGCTCAGGCTCTCATATGTCTCTACCTGTGTCTCCTCTAGCTCCTCGAAGAGCTTGAAGTAGTCATCCAGCTTGGTGGGGCCCATCTCTAGCTGGTTTAAAAGGTTCTTGTAGCTGGTTTCGAAGCGTCTTCTCTGTTGATTGCTCTCCAGTATATTGTCTTCCAGCTGATTGAGCCTGTCTTTAGCTGTGTTGATGCTGTGTTCGCTTACCCCAACGATTCTCTCTGATTCGATACGTTTCTCGATAAGGTCTTCCCGCTGGGTTCTTAGATTCTGGAGCATTTGCTCGCTGTCCACTATTAGCTTGGTGTTCTGCTCCATCTCCTCCTCGGCTTCAAACAGCTCCTTTTCTGTATCCTTTAACTGTTCTTGGAGTTTCTCCACCTGCTCCTCCATGGACATAACCCTGCTCCACGCCATCTCCTGCTGGAGAAAAGTCTGTCTCTTTTCTAACTGCTTTTTCTCCTGAAGGCGCTCATTCTGTTCACGCCAATAATTTAGTGTCTCCCTTGCCTGATTCAGCAAATTACCAAGGCTCTCCTCCTCGCTCAGCACCCCACTGAGTTTTTTCTTCGCCTCTATCACGTCCTCTCGGAAGGTATCGAAGCCGACTGCTTCCTCCAATATCTGGAGTCTCTCCTTGGGGTTTATGTTAGCGAACTTGCTGGGCATAGCTTGATGCATGATTATCAGCATATTAGTGGGGTCGAAGCCATAGGTTCTCAGAAGCCCCATTACCTCCGCTTTGGTCACGTTTCTCTGGTTAACCCTAAAACCATATTTTCCATCTACCCTCAGGGTTCTTGTGAGTGTAATCTCATCCATATTATACTGGGGGACTGGTCTGTAACCGTTCTCTCCAACCGTGTTATCCAGTATCAGTGTGACTCTGGCTGTCTCGCTCCCCCATCTGATGAGGTCGCTGAGTTTCTTTGATCGTTCTGTATAAGTGTCTCCGAGGGCGACGCATATCCCCAGTAGTAGACTGCTTTTCCCGGATCCGTTGGGGCCGCAGACTACGTTTACCCCTTCTTTCAGGGGTACTCTGGCGTACTCGTATGACATAAAGTTCTCTAGTATTACCTCACGGATGAGCATCGTTTTTCCTCGGACTCTGTCTTCTTAGCTTAGCCTCATTTTTAAACATTGACTAAAGGAATCGGGTTTCCGGTTACAGTAAAGTATTAGCGTACAGGTGTCATCGCATCTATTTCTGGTTCAGTTGATGCGTCTCTCGTGAATATATAGTATTGATCATTTATTGAAAAAAGGTAATAACCCCCAACACCTAATCTAACCCATGATAGAATTAAATGAAGCTCAAGAAGAACGAGCAATGAGACTTCACAAGGAAGCCATAATCGTTGACACCCACTGTGACACACTGGGGCACTTCCTCAAGCATCCATGGCCACAACCAAAAGCACGTACACTGGGAGAAAGAAGCGAGAGAGGACACCTAGATCTTCCGCGTATGATTGAGGGTGGGCTTACCTGTCAGACCTTTGCCATATACACTGGTAGAGCACCAATCGTACCTGACGCCACGTTAAGGGCTCTCCAGATGGTGGACAAGTTCTATACCCAGATCAATGCCAACTCCGAGATAGTTCCAGTAACCACCCACGGTGAGATAGTGCAAGCCAAAAAGAGGGGGAAAGTATGTGGATTACTCAGCATCGAGGGAGCGGAACCCCTAATGGGGGACATCGCATTGTTAAGAGTCTTCTACAGGCTCGGCGTAAGGATGTTAAGCTTCGCGTGGAACTATAGAACCCCGTTCGCGGATGGGTTAGGAGCCAAACGAGCTGAGAGCAAGCTACCTGAGCTAGGCGTAGAGGCTCTTGAGGAGATGAACAAGCTGGGTATGATCTTCGATGTAAGCCACCTCGCTGACACCGTCTTCTGGGATGTAGCTGATCTTATGGATACCCCCTTCATCGCCAGTCACAGTAATGCTAGGGCTATCTGTGATCATCCTCGTAACTGCACAGATGATATGATTGAGGCGATAGCTGATCATGGAGGGGTTCTTGGTATGAACTATGCTCCAGCTTTCATTAAGAAAGGCGGAGAAGATGTCACCATTAATGATATGGTTGACCATATTGACCACATAGTGGAACTGGTTGGACCCGACCACGTGGGTCTGGGCTCGGACTTTGATGGCATAGGAGCACCACCGGAGGGTCTGGAGAGTGTTGATAAGACGCCTAACGTTACCCGGGTTCTTGTTCAGCGTGGTTACAGCGACGAGGATATCATGAAGATTCTCGGCGGTAACCATATGCGTGTCTTCAAAGAGGTTATAGGTTAATCTCTTATGGTGGCTATGCAACCACTGCATCCATGTTTTATCTTGAATCTGCAATCTGTGCACTCTGGTCCACATGGCGGGGTGTCAGATGTTTTTATCTCTCTGGGTTCCTCAGGGTAGTAGACTTTGTCTATTAGTATGGTTTCTGATTCACTATCTGGGAATAGTTCCGAGTAGTTTATCCCCC
Source organism: uncultured Candidatus Bathyarchaeia archaeon (assembly GCA_964559155.1). GTDB lineage: Archaea > Thermoproteota > Bathyarchaeia > TCS64 > TCS64 > RBG-16-57-9. The sequence continues at coordinate 22,681 of CAZLHA010000002.1, forward strand.
ACTCTAGTTCATCGGGGGCCATGAACACGGAGATTATCTTTCTCCCCCTCAGACCATAGGCAAGTAGGTGGGGACACTCCTTGAATCGTCTAGCTTCCTCCACGGGATTTCTTCTCTCTGATTACAACTGAGGCTTTATATCCTTCAACGGGCATGGTGATTTGTTAATCTACTATGTTTTAGAAATTGCTATATCTCCACAGGGTGTTTCTTTTAATATGAGTGCAGGATTTCATGGCTCAAAGTACTGTTGGATGAATGGTAAAGTTATACTCACCAGTGAGGCGCTGGTCTCACCTATGGAGAGTATCCATCTGGGTATCTTTGAGGGGATTAAAGCTTACGCTGCCGGTGATGTGCTTAGTAAGGGTGAGTTGAACATCTTCGGCTGGGAGAAGCACATTGACAGGCTCTGGAGAAGCGCCGAGGTAAACGGTTTGACTATGCCTTATACCCGGGATGAGTTACTTGCCGCTGTACGGGCGTGTATAATCAGAAACGACTACGATGAGAACACGTATATCCAGCCCAGGATCTGGCCGAAGGGCTCCTGGGGTAGCGATGACAGCCACGTAGTGGTACCTGTTTGGCCCTTTGAGACGCTATTAGGCAAAGATAACCCAAAGTTTGCTGAGGAACGTAGGTTTATGGTGAGCAGCTGGACCCGGATCAGCAGCGATGCTATGCCACCCCAGGCTAAGAGCTGGGCGAATTATTTGAACAGTATGCACGCGATCCGTGAGGCTAGGCGCTGTGGGTATGATAACGCGGTTTTCCTTGATAGGCGTGGGTTTGTCTCGGAGGCTACTTTGGCGTGTTTGATGATGGTTCGGGATGGTAAGGTGATTACTCCCCCTGTTACCGCTAGTATACTGGAGTCTGTTACTCGGGGCGCGTTTATCGAGTTTATACCTGATCTAGGTTACCCGGTTGAGGTAAGGGATGTTACCCGTGTAGAGCTCTATGCATGTGATGAGGTTTTCCTATGTGGAACCGGCGGCGAGTGTACACCGGTCACAAGCGTTGATGACATAAAGTTCGGGGACGAGTACCCTGGGCCTATAACAACCGAGGTAGCGGAATACTATGCCGAGATATTGGCAGGCAACGTACCCAAATACAGGGACTGGTTAACCCCCGTCTAGTCTATTTCCTCTTTTCTCAGCAGTAACGCGTTTGCGACGACAATTATTGAGCTTGCTGACATTATTAGTGCCCCCACTTTCGGTCTTAGGGTAATATTCCATGGCATCAGTACCCCCGCTGCTACAGGTATAGCTATCGCGTTATACCCTGAAGCCCAGACAAGGTTCTCCCTCATCTTCTGCATAGTAGCCTTACTCAATCTGATAAGCTTCAATACGTCACCTGGCTCATTTTTAATCAGTACAATATCCGCGGACTCTATGGCTACATCTGTACCCGCGCCAATGGCTATTCCAACATCTGCCTGTACGAGAGCAGGGGCATCATTGATACCATCTCCCACCATGGCCACCTTTTTACCCGCATCCTGAACCTTTTTCACCTCACTAGCCTTATCCTCAGGCAGGACCTCGGCGAGGTAGTCATCTATCCCGGCTTTCTCTGCGATTGCCCGGGCTGTGCGCTCGTTGTCCCCCGTTATCATAATTATCTCTTTGCCTAACGCATGAAGCTCTTCTATAGCCTTGAGACTACTATCTTTCAACTCATCCAAGAATGCGACAATCCCCACCACTTCGTCCTCGATTGCAATATAACTCAGAGTCTTAGCTTCATCATAGAGCCGTTCACCCTTCTCCAACAATTCAGCCGAGATGCTTTTACCCATATCATTCATTAGCTTTAGGGTACCGGCGGTCATCCTACTATCGTTAACGGTGCCCCTGACTCCGTGCCCTGAGATTGCTTCAAATCCCTGAGTATCATGCAATTTGATCCCCCTCTCCTTGGCTGCTTCATTCAAGGCTTTCCCTATGGGATGCTCTGACTCGTATTCCAGCGATGCCGCATATCGTAGTAACTCCTCCTCGCTCATATCCCCTGATGATATTATGTCAGTAACGCTGAAAGTTCCCTTTGTGAGTGTACCTGTCTTATCAAAAATGATGGTAGCTATTTTCTCACCAACCTCCAACGCATCAGCGTTTTTCACTAGTATCCCGTTACTCGCGGCTAAAGTCGTTGAGATGGCTGTGACCGTAGGAATCGCCAGCCCTAGAGCGTGAGGGCAGGCTATTACAGTAACCGTAACCATAGTGGTCAATGCGAATACGAGGCTCGCTCCCCCGAAATAGTTCCAGTAAATAAAGCTACCCAGCCCCACCGTGATCGCTGTGATGGTGAGATAATGTGCTGCTCTATCTGCAAGCTTCTGTGTGGGTGGCTTTGATTCCTGCACCTCCTCCATTAACTGGATGATCTGAGCCAATGCTGTCTCTTCACCCGTCTTCTCTATCCTGATCCTCAGTGCCCCGGTGGTGTTTATCGTCCCCCCGATAGCCTCATCCCCTTCCCCCTTGGCTACGGGTTTACTCTCACCAGTGATCATGGACTCATCTAATGCGGATGCCCCTTCGATGATGACTCCGTCTATTGGTACTTTTTCCCCTGGCCGCACAAGCAGCACATCGCCGACTTCAACATCACCTGTGGACACCTCTACGATCTCATCCCCCTCAACCCTGTTAGCGGTGGGGGGAATCAGCTTCACCAGTTCCTCAAGTGCACCGGTGGCTCTCCGGGTCATCCTCATCTCCATCCAGTGCCCAAACAGGAGGAAAACCACAAGGGTACTAATCTCCCAGTAGAAATCCACCACATCGGTCAATACGAAGGTGGCGGCCGCACTGAACAGGTACCCTGTCCCCACGGCTATACTCACCAAGACCATCATGCCAAGAACCCCTCGTTCAAGATCCCGTTTTGCTCCCCTATAGAAAGGCCAGCCACCATATAGGGCGATGATGGTTGCGAGTCCAAATAAGATATAATCGTATCCTGTGAATCTGGGCACGGTAAAGTTAAACCAGTCCTGGATCGTCGGTGAGAGAACCAGTATAGGTAAAGTGATCAACAATGAGACGAAGAAGCGTCTCTTAAAATCCTGCTCCATCTTGGCGTGATGATTCCTTCCCTTATGCTTCATCCTCTCTTTCTTCATATCGTGCCCTTCCTCCGCCAAATTAATCAACTACTAGATCGTAACCAGCACTTATATAGCAAAGTAATTTGAAACCAGTCTTGAGAAAGAATTTTATCTTACACGATTCTTATTGGGATGGAGTGGGCCGGTGGTCTAGTCTGGCTAGGACACCGCGTTCACATCGCGGTAATCGCCTGTTCAAATCCGGCCCGGCCCACCACTCATTATCAATCTAAGAAACTAGGAAAAGTCGTCTACTTTTCTTGTATCTAGATCATAAAAAAGGCGTTCTAGGGAAATACCTTCTTGAAAAAGATGGCTAGGGTAAGGCACTCATTAATACCTGAGCTGTTTATCCACCAAGTTGATAGGTGTCTTACCTTCCTGGACTCGTTTAATGTTCTCCACCATGATCTCCAGTGATGCATCGCTCTGATGATCAGTAAACACGATATTATGTGGAGTACAGATGACGTTATCCAGTTCCCAGAAAGGATACGCTGAAGGCGGCTTATCCTCAGTATTCCACAGAGGGTCCCAAAAGTGAGGCTGCCACCAGACATCTAATGCAGCTCCAGCGAGGTGACCATCTTTCAAGGCCTCGTAAAGTGGTCTCTCTTGTACAATTGCTCCCCGAGCCACGTTCACTATATACGAGCCCTTTTTCATCGCTCTAATCTCTTTTTCACCAATTAACCCCTTAGTCTCTGGTGTTAATGGTAAGGTAATCACCAAGAAGTCGGATTCACGCATTAAATGCTCCAGATCGTCTTGGCCACCGAGCCACTCTAAACCTAGCTCATCTCTTAGCTTCTCATCCCGTTTCCTCCTAGTAGCGATAACCTCCATTCCCAGGCCCTTAAGCATCTTTGCAACCTCAACACCTATGGAGCCCATGCCTAGAATCCCCGCTGTCATTCCGTGAAACAGTACTCCTCTTTTATCCCCCCGCCCCTCTAGGAACCTACTATGCCTTGGCACGATTCTCTTAGCCAGTGCCAGTAGAAGGGCTACTGCTCCCTCAGCCAATGGCAACGGGTTACTTCCACTGGTGTTAGCCATATAGGTCTCAGGCCTCAAGGCATCGAAAGGCATATCGTCAACCCCCGCCCCGGTCTTCTGGAGTAGCTTAATCTTCGATGCGTTCTCCGCTACAATAGGTGATAACCGTGTTGAGACTATAACATCCACATCTCTCGCTAATTCAACCAATTCCTCATCAGTACCCTTCTCCGGGTAGACTACATCAACATCATCAGGTAAACGCTCCTGTATACGCTCCGCGAGCCCCTTGTAAACCACTAAAACCTTCATAGTACTGAGTCTGGAACGGCATCCTTTAGCCGTTACGAGTCCAAACAGTTTACCTTTTTATACAGGATTCCTACTATGCCGTGGTCAACCAGTATGGTCAGTAAGGCAACAAGGAAGATGCATGAGATCGGCTATGTTCCCCCGCGGGAATCATGGACCCCCGTTGATGAAGCCCTGTACGGAGTGGAGACACTATTCCAGCTCCCCATAGAAAAAGCGGATAAGCTGAGACTCCAAGCGATCAAATATGCATTCAACTACTGGTACGAGAACAGCAAATGGTATCATATTTACTGCAACGAATTCGATTTCAAACCAAGCCAGCTACAGACAGGTGACGACCTAGCCAAAGTACCTCTAATAAGCCACAGATTCTTCAAAGCCTACTTGGAGGGACAAGAGTTCGTCAACTGGCTCCTGAGCATAAGCATCAACAAGGTGGAGAAACCTGATATCACTAAGAAGAATCCCAGTATGGATGAACTCATTGATGTATTCAGCGAGAAAGGCTTGAGCCCGGTCTACAGCAGCGGAACCAGTGGAAGATTCAGCTTCATACCGAAAGACCAGAAAACATACATGCGTAGCCAGTACGCCCTGGGGAAGATGGGTATCAGCGAGATGCTGGAACACTGGTACGATGAGTCAGCTTATGCTTACCTCTGTGGACCAAACCCGTCAAAGACCAACATGTGGGTTGGTAAAGTGGTCAAATTAATGGATGATGTCTACACTGATGTCCAGTACGCCATAGATAGGGAGATCACAACCCAACTTATGCGCATCAGCAACGGCGATATACGTGGCCTCAGCGATGCTGTCATGGCCGCGGCAATGCAGCTATTGGGCACCACACGCAAGATCACGGGCAATGTAATCAAGTGGCTAGAGGAACGGGATAAATCCGGAGACAGAGTATTCATAGCAGAAGCCCCCTTCATTATGCAGAGGGTCTTCGATAAACTGGAGGAAGATGGAAGAACCTTCGATTTCGGTGAACGAGGCGCCATCATCACAGGTGGGGGCTGGAAGCTCCACGACACAGAGGAGATACCCCTAGAAGAGTTCAGAGATAAAGCTGAGCGTGTACTGGGGATTCCCCATGAGAACAACATCGACCTTTACACCATGGTGGAGAGTAACTGGCACGCCATCCAATGCCCAGAAGGACACTACCTGCACCTACCGCCAACCCTAGTCCACCCAATGATACTTGACGAGAACAATCAGCCACTAGAATACGGTGAGACTGGTAGATTCGCGTTCATAGACCCGCTCGCAAACAGTTACCCTGGAGCCATCATCACAGGTGACATGGTTACATTACTGGAAGAATGTCCAGTATGTGGAAGAAACGGTCCAGTACTGGAGCCCAATGTTCGCAGAATGAGCGGCGAAGAAATACGAGGATGCGCCGAGGAGATGCGCCGATTGATGGATGATCAGACACCAGAGCTACTCCACGACCTAGTATGCACGCCAGACCGTGCACGGATGCCCATGATGATACTGGATAAAGAAGACTAGGCTAATCCCTGTTCTTTTTGCCACTTATCTTTATTTCTTATACATCCGCTGTCAGCGGCCATAGGCTCACCGATATAGTTAATGGCGCGAGCCCTGCAACCACCGCAAAGGTACCTGAACTGGCATGAGCCGCAGTTATCCTCCAAGGCGTCTCGATCAGTGAAACAAGGATACGTAGCGAAGCGTTCCCAGATATCCCAGAAAGGTTCTTCACGGATATTGCCCTCAATCCAGCTCTTGATGAACATACATGGGCTAATGTCTCCATTTGGCTGGATACATACAAACTGGCGACCCGCACCACAGCCCTGTAAGGACTCTAGAGGAACTGTTTGGTGTTTGTCGCTCATTGTGTTATAATGTGTTGGACTCTGAACGTAGAACTGCTCGCTCTTCTGCGCTTTTGTCTCCACATAGAGCCTGTCAGGTTCAAGATACTTACCGAGGCTGCCCTCTAGACACGCTCTACCATACTGGGGTGCTGTACTAAGTACCTCTAGTCCAATTGTTCTGCGGCGTTTGAAGAGCTTGCTGAGCACCATCTCACGTTCCTCTGGACTAATATCGTTCTCCGCGTATTCTTTTCCCCTACCCGTTGGTACGAAGTTGAAGTGTATAAACCTCTGTGCCCCCAGCTCAGCCGCCAAGTCCAGCATTGCATCAACCTCGTCGACAGTCTCTTTCGTGAAAACTGTGGCTACAGATGTAAATATTCCAGCCTCTACACAATTCTTTATTCCTTTAACTGTCTTCTCCCAGCAGCCTTTGGCTCCCCTGAACTCATCATGCTTCTCAGGGTCTACGCTGTCTAAGCTAATCTCGATATAAGCTAACCCGTGTTCCTTGAGCTTGGCCGCGAAATCCTTGGTGAGCATTGTTCCGTTGGTGGCGGTAGCTACATGCATGCCCTTGGATACCATATAATCCAGCACAGTGAAATAGTCAGGATGAATCAACGGTTCACCACCACTAATCATGGGGACTTTTACACCCGCATCCTCCATGGTGTCAACGAAATTGATTTTCTCCTCCAGCGTCAACTCATCCGGTGTCCCCGATGCTTTCGCATCCTGATAACAGTGTTTACAGTTGAGGTTGCACATATTGGTAAAGTTCCAGACCACCATGTACGGTATCCTGTTTGGCTTATCCTGTGGTTTCCCGATATGTCTTATCTTTTTACCCAACTGGTCTACGATAGATCTTATAGCCAAGATTGTTCGCCTAGATTATCTCCATAGTCATAATGGTCTGCTTTAAACACTTCATAAGCTATTTCCCAAGAAAACTAAATTGTAGCCAATTCTTCTTTAGTTAACGCTATATTTTATATCCGCGTTAACGACTATTGAATTCTTTAGCTGGGTAACCGACTGAATATCCAGATCAAGTAGTAGATCACTCCCTTCCAACTGATGCCTAATAATGGAAGGAGTTAACGGAATTCTAGGAAAACTCTCCAACACCTCTTTCTCGATGCTACGTTCTAGCCGCTTCATCACTCGTCTAGGCAGCCTCCAGTCTAACCCCACATCAAGATCAAAGCCATTAATCTCCACTAATAGATGCTGCTCTTCATCTACAACAATACCTAACTCCGCGTTAACAAGCTCTATACGCTTCTGACGCGTATTATATCTCAGGGTATTAAAAATTCGTCGACTTCTGCCTACCACCTTGTCGTCTTCCCATGGAGTAAATATGTCAGGAATGGGCCCGCTGGTATCAAATTCAAGGGCTGCGTCCAGTTCGATACGTAACACAGCGGATAAATCCACAACGGCCTCGGCTTCAAGCTTAATATTATCTTCCTCCAGGATTAATACTGGTTTATGGACCTCAATAACTCCAGAATAGTCTAACCAAATATTGATAAGATCCCAGTCAAGCTCCACGAAGCCAAGGGTGAAGAGTTTAGGGAATAACTCAATACTATAATTTGAGAAGTAATCAATCAACTCACCAATATCATTTATCTTGTTTCTACCCGTAAACCCCTGTCTTTTAGGATAAGTTGTCCTCTCCCACCAGAACTCTAGAACCTTTTTCATTGCTGAATCAGAGACTGCAACCGCTAAATCATTTCTCAGGTTTATGCTCTCCTGACTTGTCTTGACTCCATCTCCAGGTAATTGAATATCAAATGCGACAGATACTTTGTCATGATCAAGTACTTCGACTTTACCGAAGCCAAGGGGTAGAAGGTTCTCCTTACCTGGGGGCATCTCAGGGAGGTCTAGTTTCCCAGCGATAGGTGAAACAGGTATAACATCTAGGTCATCCAATCCTTTTCTGATAACCCCCCGAATAATATCATTAATGGAGTTCACTAAAAAACGGGGTAATTCTATCGACTTGAGTAATTTTACCTCGTCTAGTCTTATTTCCTGTATTTTTAGTTCAAGTTGATTTGATGCCCTGTTATAGGTTGGTCTACTCATGATTCTTCCTGAGGTACGGGTTTTTACTTGGATGATGTTAAAGCTGATTTTTAGCCCTGCATTAAAGAATATTTTTATTTTTCTGCTTGTCAGGGCATCTACTCTTAATGGTTCTGTTAGTGTGATCTCATAGTAGAGTTTCTGGTATTCTTTTAGTATTTCTGGTGTGTCTAACAGGTATATTCCCTGGATGATACCCGGTATTATTTTCTCTTTCTGCATATTTTCTAGAGACCTGTTGATGAAACCCTCAGACGCCTCTACAATTATATCGTACCCTAATTTACTCAATATTTACAAATATTTCTTTGAGGTAACCTGATAAGAACCTTAGCTAGAATAACTCAAACTCATTTTGATTACTCTTATTCTTATCAGATTATATTATCTACGAGGCTCCATGAATCATCTTTAACGATAAAACCCCAGAAAGATGTGTACTTGTTACACCTTGCATATTTTTTGAGTTTCTCAAGAGTGTCCCTGGATTTTATGTAATCCCTTTTCTCTTTCACCACTATAATACGTTCTAGGTTATCCTCTCTGGCAAATATCTCCGGCTTAACCCTGTTAAACTCGGGCATCCTCTCTGGGTTCTCCATTATATTTATCACAGTGAAACCTTCGAGACGGAGGCGATCACTATAATTCTTAATGAAGTGTCGATAGTACTCTGAGCTCATAGGATCCAGGGGAATAATGTTGTGTTGTTATATGAAGAACAGCTTAGAACATTCTGGAACGATCGTTCAAGATGAATAAGTAACCTGTTTAACGTCTCAAAATGGTTGATATCAGTTTCCCTGTGACCAGACCCATATAGATGTCCTTTAATTCATTCATACTTTCTTCCCGGTTCTATCTATGACCGTATTCCTAGGATAAAATGTTCAATAACCGAGAGCTGAGTACCCTCGGGGGAAAAGATAATAATCCTGGAAACTATCCCTCTCACCATGCCTAAACTCGACCTAGATAAACTCGATAAACGTAGCTATAACCTTGGTATGATCTACGCTTTCTCTGAGGTGGTGGGAAGCGGTGTTAAACGTCTGGGGCTTAGTCCTCCCCTCTCCACGGAAGAATATAATGCGATAATAGATGATGTAAGGCTCGTCGCAGAGGAATACGGAGTCACCTTACATACAGATAACGATTTCTTAGAGACATTACTCTTCAACCCGGACTTTACCAGAAACAAGATAGTTATCCATCTAGCAGACTCCAAGGAGACACTGAAGGAGTACCTACAGTTAAAAGAACAGAAAAAAACACTGATAGAGCACGACGAACTAACGAAGGAGAAGGAAGAAGAGATCGCCAGATCCTTAGGATCTTTACTCAGCTATAGCAAAGAAACCGTAGATGATCTATTGACTAATCCCAGATTCTGATCCCTAACTTTATTCTCTAGTCCATTCGTTCTAGTTTAAATATTACAGGTCTTAATCCATCGGTGCAGCATCTAATCATCTCCTTCTCCCCCAGCCATGGATAGAAGCTACCTCCATGATGCAGGACCCTAACATATTCAAGAATATCATGCCAAGCACTAGGGCAGAACCCTTCGGGAGGTGTACCCATACTCTCCGCAAAGAAAGTTTGCCCCTCTTTGAATACTGGGCATGCTACATGAGGGACGTTATTCTCCGTATTAACGGGAACCTGTTCATAGATCATTGAAGGCTCTATACATTTTAGCACAGTAATCTTTACTTTATGTTGAACCATTATTATTCCTTCTTTAATCTCTCTAACTTAAACATTAATGGTTTACTCTTATGATCAAATCAACTAGGTTTTAGTCATAGTTGAAAGAGTTTATGCTCTTTGGTTGTATATACTTAGCTTTCTTACTGTTTCTTCAGTAGAGTATCTAAACCATATATACTGTATAGGTATAATTGATAATAACGATTCAAACCACTACATAATAGGATACAGAATGGTTGAATTACCCGAAGCTGCAAGAGAACAAATGAAACCACTCGATGAAGATGAGGAGGTCATAGGTTCATATGAATGTAGGATAGATTTCATGAGAGGATTCCTCTTATGCACAAACAAGGGAATACAGTTCATACAAGGTGGAGGCAACTATGAAAGATGCTTCCACAACCAATTCTATGCCCCTTACAGTAAATTAGATGTGGGAGAAGAAGCGAACACCAACCTAGTTCTAACCATCGATGGGGAGGCATACAGAAAAAGACTTGAACCAATTGGTGAGCCAATCCAGGTTCTTGAAAACATGTTGAAGTCTTATGTTCGGATACATGAGATGCCTACCCCGTGCATACAGGATATGAGGATAAATCACTAGCATCCATTTTTCTTCATTAATGTTAAATCCCGTCATACATATCCTCACTTATGAAGCCACTTATCGGTATAACCTCAAGATTTAGCAGTGAAAATAAGAGATATAATCTACCCGATGCCTACGCCAAGGCTATCCAGAGAAACGGTGGAACACCCATAGTAATACCGCCCTTATACGAGGCAGAGTACCAGCAATTATACGAGAGTGTAGACGGTGTGCTCTTCACAGGTGGACCAGACGTGGACCCTATACTATACGGGGAGGAGCCCCTACCCAAACAGGGCGGTATCGAGCCAATGAGGGATGATTTTGAGTTCAAACTAGCCAAGATAGCCTTGGATGGCCCCAAACCCGTGTTTGGGATATGCAGAGGACTACAGGTCCTGAACGCGGCAGCCGGTGGCACATTGATTCAGGATATTGGTAGCCAGATTGATGAGCCGTTGAAGCATCGTCAGGAGGCTAAGGCATGGTATGGCACCCATCATGTACGACTTGAACAAGGGTCAACGCTACATAGATTATATGGAAAAGATAAGGTGCTAACTAACACCTTCCATCATCAAGCCTGTAAAGACCCGGCTCCCGGGTTCACTGCAACAGGGTGGGCTGGGGATAACGTAGTTGAGGTGTTGGAGATTGAATCCGAGCCATGGAAGCTATGCGTCCAGTGGCATCCAGAGCATATGGACAATGAAGACATGAACAAGCTCTTCCAGGCTTTCATTCATGCCTGTCAAAAGTAATATACCTCAAATACCTTTTTTTCTTCTGTGAACCTCTGGAAATGGGTAAAAAGGATCATCCTACTAGGGGTAATCCTTGTTTCACTATATTATCTGCTACTAATCGTGATCGGTGTATTCGTTTTATTACTGCCTTTCACAAAATCATAGAGCTGTGGATGGATTATTATAACAATTCCACGAATCATACCCTATGTCTGATCCCGTTTATTTCTGTAAAAAACGGTACAACCACCTCAAGAATAAGATGGCTGAGCAGGAGCTAGACCTTGTGTGGCTATATGGTGGACCGGGAATGGGGCCGAGATTCAAACGAATAGCCGACACCACCAGCGGAACCGCGCTAACCATACCCATAGATGGAAACCCCGCACTGTTCGTCTACAATGTAGACTATAACAGCACAGTGGAGGAGAGCTGGCTACCCGTCAAACTCATCGAGAATAGAGAAAAAACAGGTGAACATGTAACCGAGTACGCTAATCAACACCTGAAGGACGGATCCAAGATAGGAGTTAATCTAGGCTCACTGAATCACTCCGACTATGAGTACTACCGGGAGGAGATGAAAGGAGAGCTAGTAGATATAACCGGCACCATAATACCCGAGGTCTTCTTCGGCCTATACCCTGAGGAAATACGCTATCAGAGAAAAGCCTCAAAACTAGCAGATATAGGATGCAGCGCAGCGAGAGAAGCTATGGCTGCTGGAGTAAAAGAGACCGAGATAGCGGCTGAGGCTAATTACGCCATGCAGAGAAATGGAGCCGAGACATTAAGTTTCCAGACAATAATATCAACTGGACCCAGATCAGCTTACAGCCACGGATGGCCTACACCCAGAGAGTTAAAGAAAAACGAGTTCATGTTAGTAGACTTGGGCCCAACCGTGAGTGGCTATGCAGCTGATGAGACACGTACATATCTCTTGGGGGAAGACTTGAAGAAAGAGCGGATGCTGAAAGCCATGGATGAAGCAGTTCAGGCAGTCATAGACAATGTCAAACCCGGTGTAAGATGCGTGGAACTGGATAAAATATCTAGAAAAGTATTGAAGGAACATGGGTTCCCTGATTATCCTCATAGCTTAGGTCATCCATTAAGTGGCTTTCCTGTTCCATCTTTAAGCAAGACCAGCGTCGATATATTGAAACCAGGGATGTTATTCACCGTTGAACCTGGAATATATTTACCTGGTTATGGTGGTGTCAGGATGGAGGAAAATGTTGTAGTCACGGAGGATGGTTACGAACAACTCACTAAAAACCCCCGACTCCTCTAAACGTGAAGAACTAGTCCAAGAATCATGGCGAATAACATTCCCAAGAGTAAACCACTAGAAACCATGTGTTTATGGTCAAGTGTACAGTATTCATGAGCAATAGGGATCAACTCATCGATGGTCACATAGGTCATTACCCCCGCCGCGAATCCTAGACCCCAGCCAATAATATTCATGCCTACGCTTGCGATTATGATAACCCCGATTAACGCCCCCAAGGCTTCCATTAATCCACTTAAAGTAGCGAGACCCACAGCCCTCCACTTATTTACCCCGGCGTTAATTAATGGGCTAACCGTGGCTATGCCTTCAGGGATATTATGTAGGCAGATCATTATAGCTACAAGGATACCCAGCTCTGGTATATGCCCATAACCAGCGCTGACCACTATACCTTCAGGCAGGTTATGAATCGACATCCCAACCGCTATCAACAAGCCACTGTTGAACAAATGACGGTCCTGTACCCCTTCTTCCCATAAGCCGAATTCGATGTGGGGTAGAGTCAAGTCTATACCCATCATAAACAGTGTTCCCGCTGCGAATGCAAGAGTAACTTTCCACGGAGATAAAACGCTTATAGCCTCCGCGTAAAGTTCGATGAAACTAACAACCAACATAACTCCACCGGCAAACCCCATCAGGAACCCCATCTTTCTATCGCTGATATCCCCGAATCGTAGTACTATGAGTCCACCGATTCCTGTAGCGCTCCCTGCTATCGTGCTGAGAATTATTGGAATTAGTAGGTTCAATTGGTTCTCCTAACGCATCTATACCTTTTCTTTAATATTTTAGGCTTGTCTAATCTTTCACGTGTTTCGTATACTAAACCCTATACACGGCCCTAAACATGATACATGCATCTATGAATTTCAATTGTCAACAATGTGGAAAATGTTGCCGTGATCTGGTCTTCAGAGACCATGGAGTACTCCGTGGTTTAACTCTTCTCCCAGAGGAAACAGAACACTTCAGGGAAGAAGCCATAGAGCCATACCTCGGCTCAGGTAAACACCCGGACAGCGTGAACTTCACGATACTTGCTTATCAGTTAATAGAAACAGTCTGCCCCCATCTAGCGGAAAACATGTGTAATATATACGCCTCCAGACCAGTTTCCTGTAGACAATTCCCCTTCAGCCTAGACCCCGACCCAGAGGAGGGTGTACTTCTCGGTGTAGACATGAACTGCCCCGCAGCCGTTGAACTCGTGAATAACTGCACTGGACAGATCGCCTTCCCGGATAGAGACGCGGCCGCTAAGTTATTCTCCTTAAAACAATTAGCTATGAAGAAACCTAGACAGGTCTGGGTCTATGATCTAGCTCAAGAAAAATGGGTCCGCTATGATAGGTTAGATTAGAAACCTATCACAGTATTAGTCACCATGGGGATGCTTCTCTCTATAGCTAGTTTAGCTCCACCACTGGGCTGTATCTCAATCCTGAGCTCCTCATATGGATGCGTATAGATGTTATTCCTATCCTCCTGTACTGGATCCACGCTGGTTCCATCTAGCTCAGTGAAGTCGATTACCACCTTGAATTTTTCACCTGCCTCAAGCATAGAGTCTCCATCACCGGCAACCGGTGTAATGGTGGTCACAGTACCGTTAGAGTCATAGATGGATCCATGACACCTGGGGTTAGTATACGTGATAACCACCCTGTTATCATCCATATCAATGGGGGTACCTCCCTGACTGAGTCTGAGATAGAAAGTAGCCTTGGTGAGACATATGGTGCTCTGGGCACCTGTTGTGTTAGCGAATGTTCCAATAACCTCAGAGTCCATCTGTAATGCTGCGCTGGACTCATCAATACTGCTGCTTATAACCGACTGGGCTTGCTCCGCCGATAACGCCCCCATGTTTAGAACCACGAAAGCGAAAGCTGAAGAAGTAATCACAAAAGCCACCAATATAATGGCTGTCTCCAAGCCCGTTAATCCCCGTCTACTCATTTATTCTCACCTGAATACGCATGTTTTTCGGGTGAATCGTGTTAAAAGAAAATGTATGTTAGGTTTACTACATTCAACGATGATCCTTGGCCATATCAGGAGTCTTTACCGGCGTGAGCACTAGGTTCCAGTTATCCAGCCTCCATGATCTGAGTCCTGCGTACTCTATCTCATTTTCCTCCAGTAACTTCAACGCCTCATCCTCGCTCCCCTCTGGGACATAGAGGAAGAATTTCTTGTACTTTACCCCGGGACCCGTTAACCGGCTCATGGTTCGCCATTTCTCCACGTGATCATCTGTGTAGTTCTCACTAAGCTCAACTTCTCCGCATTCACGGACTGATCCATCCCTGTTTAGCACCACTACGCTGGGAGCAAGTGGTCCTTCCTCTGTCGCAAAGAACCATTCAGGGTCTCGGGGATCGTTGGCTATGGTGATTCGGGTTTCATCCCAGTCATCCTGACCCACAAAGGGGAAACGGGTAGCAGCGATAACCCGGTTGATACGTGCCTTCAATATATCCTGCTCTACCATACTCCATCTTGCTCCCTGATGAGGTTAACCGCTTCATCATAGCTAGGGATGGGTGCGACGGCTCCTAGTCCAGTTGCCGTTAGAGCACCTACTGCATTACTAAAGCTGGCTGTCTTCTCCAGATCCCAGTTCATCTCAATTCCTTTTATCCATGCTCCGTCGAAGGCATCACCCGAGCCAGTGGTATCCACCACGTCTACCTTGTACCCGGGCATGGTAAACTCTTGTCCATCCGTTGACACGAAGCACCCTCTACCCCCATGTTTCACAACCACGGTGTCAACTCCTAATCCCCTGAGATGATCTGCAGCCTTCTCAGGGCTCTTGATCCCATACAGTGTGTTTATATCCTCCATGCTAGCGAAAACCACATCACATACCTTGAAAACCTCAGCGAGGCTACTTCGGGCTGTCACAATATCCCATAGCTTGGTTCTCATATTTATGTCGAAGCTGTTGTATCCACCGTTCTCTTTCACGGTTTGGAGCGCCTTGATGGCGGCTTCTCTTACCTCTGGACTAATAGCGAGGCTTATCCCACTTGTATGGAAGTAACTAGCTTCACCAATGTAATCAAGGTCAAGATCATCCACATTATACCTGCTAGCAGCGGATCCAGCTCTATAATAAGTGAAATCATGGTCTCCACCCTCGATAAGGCTAATTATATAGATGGCTGTCCACCCACCGGGTTCCACCAATACTCTGCTACTATCCATCCCCTCTCTTTCCCATAAATCAAGGAAACTTCGTCCAAACTCGTCCCCCCCAAGCCTGCAAATATGCGCCACTTCAAGCCCCTGTCTAGCCGCTGCTACGGCGAAATTACTGGTGTCTCCACCCCATCCCCGCTTAAATAATGATACATCCCCTAATCTACCAACCTCTGTTGCGCAGAACTCCACCATGGGTTCTCCGAGACCTATTACATCCGGGCTCATAATACTCAACCAAACTGTGCTTTCACCGGGATAAGATTTGGCACAAATAATAACAATCGAGTCAACCCTATATGACCCATGGAGCCATTATCAGGTATTATCACAGCCCTCATAACGCCTTTCACAGTGGAAGGTGAGTTGAAGAAAGAAGCAGTAAAGCCTCTCATAGATTTTCAGGTGAAGGGAGGTGTGGATGGGTTATTTCTTTGCGGTACAGCTGGACTGGGCACAGTAATGCGTACAGATCAGAGAATAGAGATGTATCAACTATCAGCCAAGGCAGCCCGTGGCCGGGTGAGACTACTGGCCCACGTTGGAGCATCCAGCACAGGGGAAGCCGTACGTCTCGCAGTGGAAGCCGAGAAAGCCGGTGTGGACGCGGTTGGAGCTGTTCCACCTTACTTCATGAAGCCTGACGAGGAGAGCATCCTCAATCACTTCAAATCAATTGCAGACGCAACGAAGTTACCCGTCTACATATACAATATACCACGACAAGCCCTCAACGCTGTAACTCCAGAGATGATGCTGGAGTTATCCAAAGTACCTAACATCCAGGGAGTGAAAGATAGCAGCAGGGATTTTATTAATGTCTTAAACTATCTCAGGTTACTCCCAGATACTTTTAGCGTAATCTGCGGTACAGATAGTTATATTTACCCGGCGATGGTTATGGGCGCCAAGGGAGCCATAACAGGCTACGCCAACGGGTTCCCAGACATTTACGCGGACTTTTTGAAAACTATCAAGTCAGGTGACCAAGAGGCAGCCAAACGGAAACAATTCGAGATAAACATGCTGAGAAGCAAGCTCCAGAAGCCACCCTTGGCCCCCCACTATGAAGCATTACGTCTCAGAGGCGTTGACTGCGGGGTTCCAAAGGCACCCTTGAGAGCAATGACCGAGGATGAATCAGAAGCTTTCGTGAGGGAGATAGAGAAACTAAGCATCCTCTAGGCTATCTATTTCCTCGTCAATTATTTTCTCGATGTCATCCAGCTTACCTTTTATCCATTGCTGGAGTTCCCTGATCTTCTGGACCCTTGCATTCCACTTTGGTACATCAATGTTTTCTCTTATGGCCTCCTCCACAATCTCTTGGAAAAGATTAGGATCTAAAGCATCCAGTTCCACTGATTTATTACCATATTCGGCTAGAAAGCTCTCAGAACGGGCGTCACTTCTCTTAACCGGCATGGGTGGCAGATTGTATTCTCTTATCTGATCTAGTGTCAGGGCGATTCTCTTTACCTTGAACTGGGTTGCACCATAACGGGTGAGTCTTTCCTCCAAGTCTCTTTCAATATCCACGCCGCTGGGGTCAAAGTCACCGAAATAGAGAACTACTGTTGGTTTTCCACCGAGTCTGGTCTCCATATACTTGGCCATGGTCTGTACATAGCTAAAACTCGGATAACCTCGTGTCGGGAACGTCCTAACAGAGTACCGGTTACCAACCCTGCTTACGAGTCTGCTCAAGGCATCTTTTTCTAGGCTAATCAGGAGGTATACTGGCTGGTCCTCCCACATGGGCATGGAGAAACCTTTCCAACTATCCTGTAGGCTATTTAATCTCCTTTTCAGATAATCCTCAGCTGACTCATAACCCGTATCTCCACGACCCAGCACACGTCGGCTACGGTCCTCGATACAGTTAAGGGTCACGTCACCCTGCTCTCTGGCTTTCACCATTATCCTGCTTAATCGCTTGTAGCT
>CAZLHA010000003.1:0-40225 GCA_964559155.1 uncultured Candidatus Bathyarchaeia archaeon
TGATTCAATGCCAGCCTGCCCGTCTTTAACCACCATGCCTTCGAGTATATTTCACCGTCTTCGAGGGCTTCCCTGATGATGTCCTGTTCCCGTTCGAGCTTTGTCAGCCTTGAAGGCGTCAGGCCGAGCTCAAGACATAGCTCTTCTTTGGTGCATCCTCTTTTCATGGCGGCGAGGATACCTTCGGCCATGATTTCAATGCCGGTTTTTTCTTTGTCCTCCGGTTCTTCGCCTTCCTCTTCTGTCTCGGCGGCAAGTTCACGGCTGGCGCTGATCTTGTTCCTGTTCATCTGCGTTTCTGTCGCATCGTCACCGAGCTTCTCATCTTTGACTTCCATCACGATGTTCTGGATGTTGTGTTTGAGACGGGTGTTCTTCTTCTCTTCATCCTCGACCATAAACGGAAGGTGCGTATCGGCTTTTTTCTTTTTGTTCTCTGCTCTATTCATTGGCTTTCCCAACTTTTAGTTTTTTGTTCTTTGCAACAAATAAATATATCTGCTGCGACTCTGTATCTATTATATCAAGAACACTCTCTGCATTGTCAATAAAAATTGGACATTTTACCCCGTAATGAGATGAAAGTGTTGATATTATATCAAGCCCGACATTGATTTTTGATCCGTTATTCAACCCTCTGTTGAATGGTACGCCGTTATATGTTGTTTCGCAGATAGGCCGGATGCCTCCATTGACTTGCACCTTGAACAGATTGAATCTTGCGAGGTTGAATTTTGAATTGATATTTTCCTGTATGTTTTCAGCTTTTCGGGTCTCGGCGATTCCGACCTCATATAATTGCCTTTCGAGCATCTCGATCTTTTTGGCAAGCGCCTTTTCTTCTTTTTCGAGCTCTCCTATTCTTTGTCTGGATTTCTGCCCGGCCTCATATTCCGCCTTTGCTCTTTCAAGCTGAGACATCTGGGCCTTGAGGGTCATTTTCTTGTCTTCGAGGCCGTTAATTTCCTGTTCCAAGGCACCATCTTTTTTCATATTGTTTTTTTCTTCTTCGAGGCTTTCGATTTTATCTTCGATTTCGCTGAAAGATTTTTCCTCAATCTTTTCATATTGCTCCCGTTGTTGTTGCAGCTTTGCTTTGAGCTCGGTTTTGCGCTTGAGCGCGTCTTCTCCGGCAGCGGATAAGGCCGATATTTTTTCCCGGGCGGCCTCTCTTTCTTTTTTGAGCCGCTTGCCTTCCTGGACGATTCTGTCAATCTTCTCAGCCTTTTTTTCGTTCAGGGTGAGCATCTTGTACGCCCTCATTTCTTCAGGCATATACTGGCCGCATTCAGGGCAATAGAGCAGGCTTTCTTCCGTGTAGAGCTTCCCTTGTTCCTCGTAATATTCTTTTTTCTTTTGTTCGATCCGCTCGGTGAGGTCGGCAAAACGCTTTTCCTGTTCATCTATTTTTTCAGACGATTCTTCCGCTTTCTCTTGCTGATCTCCAATATCATCTTTTGTCCGGCCTATTGCGGCAGAGAGATCCTCTTTTTCTTCTTCTCGTTTTCGTTGTATCTTCTTCTGCAGCCGGTCTATTTCTTCGTCAATTTCATACGTTCTCTGGCCGACATCCCCGCCAGAGTTGGTTTTTAACCTTGTGATTTCTCTGTCCAAGCTTTCAATTTTTTCATGCAGCGTATCAATATCCTTCTGTTCGACCTGCTCAATTCCTTTGATAGCATTGTAAAGCTCATCTATCCGGTGCGGGATGGCGATTTTTTCTTCTTCCATCTTGGATTTCTGGCTGTTTATTTTATTGCGAAGGTCATCTATTGTGGCGTCCTTCGACATGATTTCTGCGAGCGAGTCGAAGCCTTCGTCCTGAATGATCTTATAATCGCTTTTTGGTTCGGCCATCTCGTTCAATATTTCTCTCGCTTTTTTCCAGTGTAACGAATTGAACGCCATGGGGTCAGAGAGTAACCACAGCATGTCCTCGGATATGATATTCTCTGAAACGAATTCTTTGTATTCGCTTTCTTTTTTGGCGAATCCGTTAATTAGGTATTTTGTCGTGTGCCCCGTGATCTCGTCATGTTCGGATGAATTTTTCTTTGTCCATTTTTCTTTAAACACCTTCTGCAGCTCAACACTTTCATCCCAAGAGGCATCGTTTAATTCAATGGTTACAACCGTTTCTATCCGGTGGATGTGCTCTCCGTCCGGTGTGAGCGGTTTTATGGAAAAGGATGATGTACTGGCCCCGGTGCTGTCCTTGTCCGTCAGAATCCATGATACGGCGTCCATAATCGTTGTTTTACCGGCTCCGTTCGTTCCGGATATGACCATATCCTGCCCGTCGAAATTATGCTCAAAAGATTTGAGGCCCTTGAAGTTTTCGATTTTGATTCTATGTATTTCCATTTTCCCTCTCCTTCCTTTTTTTGTTATTAATTGCGGTCGTGATTGCCCGCGTTTTTTCGTTTTTGGTTGCGTTAAACCAAAATACAGGGGTGGTTTTAGTTTTTTTTGCAAACCGTTTGGCCTTTGGGTACGATACGAAGGTTTTTTGCCTTAAAATGACGCTGACATATTGCTGTGAAATGTTCAAGAACTCGGCCATTTCTGCTTGTGAGTATTTAGTCTGCTTTTTCAATTTTTTGTCCTGATTTTGTCAACATTACTAATATCAATAGTAACATATAGCCGATTTTTTGTAAACTTCTATTTTTGTTGTTGACACGTTTTTAAAAAGTCGTTATGAATCGAATAGGTTATATTGATTTTTTCAATAAATCGAGACGCGTATGGACGATATAAAGGCGATCAAAACTCTCAGTGATTCGGATAAAATAAATATCTTGGCGGAACGATGTCGTCAGAGTTTCTTCGCCTTCTTTCAGATGTTCTGGGAAGAGAGCGGCACAGAAGGACATGATTGTGTTTATAACTGGCACATTGCCTATCTTTGTCAGGAATTTGAAGCTGTCTATCAACAGGTCGTATCCCGAACCCCAAAAAAATACGATATAATTATTAACATTTCACCCGGCACGACCAAAAGCACTATCGCTACAAGAATGTTCCCTGCATGGGTCTGGACAAAGGCGCCATGGCTGTCGTTTATTTGCGGCAGTCACGCATGGCCGCTCTCGCTCGAACTGAGCGGAGATTGCCGGGAGCTCGTTCGATCCACCAAGTACAAGTCATTGTTTCCATATCTTAAAATTAAAAAGGACAAAGATACAAAGTCTATATTTCAGATTCAGTTCACACGAACCGGAGGCAAAGGCCGATGGCGGAATGGCGGGTACAGATACGCAACCTCGGTCGGCAGTAACCCGATAGGCATGCACGGTGATTTTCATATCATAGATGATCCGCTTGATCCGGAATCCAGCCTGAGCCAGACAGATGTCGATATGGCTAACAGATGGCTGACGCAAACATTGTCAACACGAAAGACAGACAAGCTCGTAACACCTCTGGTGCTGGTAATGCAGCGACTTGGCATTGAAGATCCGTCCGAACATATCAAGCAGAAAAAAGGGATAGAAAATATCCGTCATATCTGTTTGCCGGGAGAATATACGGAAGACATCAAGCCCAAGGCTCTGAAGAAGTTTTATCAGAACAAGGAACGGGTTTTCGATCCGATCAGAATGCCCCGAACCGTCCTCATGGCGATGAGACAGGAGCTGGGAGAGTTTGGTTATGCGGGCCAGATTCTGCAACGGCCCATACCAAAGGGCGGCGCATTATTTCATCCGGAGAACATCAAGAGTGTTCAGGACGTAAGCGAACTGGAGCCGATGGCGACCCGGGTTATAACCGTAAGGTACTGGGACAAAGCCGGTACGGAAACGACAAACAAGAACGCACAGGCCTATTCTGTTGGTATTAAAATGTCTTACTGGTCGGCCAAAACAGGCAAGCGGGCGTTCTTCTGCATAGAGGATGTCCAGAGAGGGCAATGGCCGGTTGACCGCAGAGAAGAGAACATTGACTCTACTGCACATTTAGATGGTGGTGATGTGCTGATATACACGGAGCAGGAGCCGGGGAGTGGTGGTAAAGAAAGCGCGGAGTCAACCGTTAAAAGGCTTGTCAGTAAAGGGTTCAGGGCATACAAAGATATCCCGACCGGAGACAAGGTTAAGCGGGCTGATCCATTTGCTGTTGCTGTGAACCAAGGCCTTGTTTACATGATTGACAGTTCTTGGAACAAAGATTTTGTTTATGAAATGAAATATTTCCCGAACATAAAGATAAAAGATCAGATTGACGCATGCTCCGGTGCTTTTGGGGTTGTCTCAAAGAAAGCAAGATCCGCAGGTACATGGGGCAGAAGAGCAAGGGGTGATAGTAAAAGAAACTATGTCGGCCCGAAAATAAAAGCCGCGTAAGGAGAGATTTTGGCACAAAAAAGCAAGAACAAAGATAAAGAAACGACCGGAGCTTTGGCGAGAAGCTTTGGTGCGCTTTCGAGCATTATACGTGAGAGACTTTCTTCATTGCTCGGGCAGGACACGTTCAGTGGCGACAGAAACATATATACTGCGCTCGGATATCCGACGACGATTGATTATGAAGATTATTATCTTCGATTTAAGCGGGACGGGATAGCCAAAAGGATCGTTCTTGCCCCTGTTCAGGGATGCTGGCAAACATCTCCAAGCATCCAGAGTGACGATAAGGGATTTGAAGAGGCTGCCCGGCAGATAATTAAACGACATAATTTGTGGCAGAAAATGAAACGGATTGATACGCTTCTTGGTATCGGTACTTACGGAGTTCTTCTTCTCGGTTTTGATGATGTCAACAATATGGGAGATTTTCAAAAGCCTGTTGCACAAGGGGCTAACCTTATATATATGAGGCCATACAGTTCTGATACCGCATCCATAATATCGTATGTCAGGGACGTAAGCGACCCGAGATACGGGCTGCCCGAGAAATACAGCATTGCGTTCGATACCCCGAGAGACCAGCAGACACAATCATATCACGTGTCCGTTCATCATTCGAGGGTGGTGCATATAGTAGAGAACCCTATTGTTAATAGTGTTTTCGGGGCGCCACGGCTTGAGCCGGTTTATAATAGGTTGATAGACATCGAACGGGTTATGGGCGGGTCGAGCGAAATGTTCTGGCGAGGCGCCTTCCCCGGACAAGCTTTCGTAATGGACAAAGACGCTGAAATAGGGCCTCAGACAGAGGATGAAATCGAAGAACAGCTTGATGAATATGTTCACAATCTCAGGCGGTTCCTCCAGCTAAAAGGCATGGAGGTCAAGAATCTTTCAGGTCATATCTCGGACCCGATCAATCATATCCGGATACAATTTCAGGGGATATCAGCCACGACAGGTATACCAATGAGAATCCTGACAGGCTCCGAAAGAGGTGAGCTCGCTTCTACGCAGGACGAAAGCGCATGGAATATACAGCTTCATGAAAGACGACAGAACTTTGTCGATGTCGATATTATCCGGAATTTCTTCGATACAATGATTCGATATGGTAATCTGCCGGAGGCCCCGTACAAGGTGGTCTGGGACGACCTCTGGATGCCGTCGAAGAAAGAGGTGGCAGACATTGCCAAGAAGCAGGCTGAAGCCCTTGCGAGATATTCAGAAAGCATCAATTCAAGTCTTGTCGTCCCGCCGCATATTTTCTTGAGAGAGATTTTGCAGCTTGAAGAATCAGTTGTGGAAAAGATAACCACAGAGTCAGGTGGCATGATATCAAGGGAGCAGGCTGAAATGGAAGAGATCGAGGACGTATAATGGGCAACCCGGCTTTAATCCTGAACATCAACGACTATGACCCGACAGGTACGCTTCATATCCGGGATCAGTTTTCCGGTAAGATGCGAAGATGCTTTCGGTGGTTAAGAGGGCGTGTGAATTATGCGCTTGTCGAGAAGGATGTTTTCGGGATGATAGGCAATGTCGAAGTCTCTCCCGGACAGTTTCGGTTTAACCTTGACAAGGATAAAATACAGGCGTTCATGGCTTGGTTTGCGAATGAGATGAGGGTCGGCATCCTCGAAGGAGGGGCCGCATTTATAGAAGGAGGTCGGTTCTATCAGGAAAGCTGGATGGATCAATATCTTGGCGCCGCTTATGAGAAAGGTGTTGTCAGGGCTCGTCAGGAGCTGGTGAACGCAGGATATCCCGTCCAAACGATAGAACAGGCAGGCGGGTTAAGCGCGGTTATGTCTCAGCAGGTTCATATAAACAGAACAGCCTTGATCTATATGAGAGCATACGAAGAATTAAAAGGCATCACCGCTGTCACAGGGCAGCAGGTCTCTCGTGAGCTTGCAGATGGCATGGCCCAAGGGCTTCATCCAAGACAGATTGCCTCGAATATTAACAAGAATGTCGAAAGCATTACAAAGAAAAGGTCTGTGCTGCTCGCCAGAACGGAAACGATCAGAAGTCATCACATGGCGAATATGGCAGAGTATAGGGCCGCGCAGGTTATGGGTATAAAAATCAGGGCAGAGTTTCAGACAGCAGGGCACGGTGTTTGTCAGAAGTGCATTGAGATTGAACGAGAGAATCCGTACACGCTTGACGAGGCTGAAAGGTTAATTCCAGTTCATCCGGATTGTAGATGCGTTGCATTACCTTTACTACAAAAATAAAGAAATAAAAGGAGTGTCATGATAACTCAAGCCAAAAAATTAGGCCGATCAGCATCAAGCGCAGAAGGCCTTCGGATAATCGAAGCCCCGGACGGAGAGATCCTTGTCAAAGGCAAGCCGGGCTCTGTGACACTATCCAAGCATCGAATAGTTGAAATCCCGGACGGCTATCTGCCTGAAGATGCGGAGACTGACCCGGTGAAGGCTAAGAAAGCACTGGAGGACAGAATTAAGCGCGGTGAAATGACAAAGGCAGAGATCAGCATTCTCCGGCCAATAACTGGAGAGGTGAAGGTCACTGAGGAGCCGGTAATTAAGAAATGATTTCAAACCGCAAAATAACCGGCAAGCTCGTACCATGGTGGGATGTTGTTTCTATTATCCGGCCATACACGTCTGATCCGTATCCGGCCAAGCGGCTTCAGTACCTCCTGCCGGACGCTGATACAATCCGGTATCTGCTGCATAAGAGTAAGGCGTGGAAGTACGAGTATGACAAAGAAACCCGCACCTGCGACGATGCCTGCAATATTTTCAAGGGTTTCCTGTCCAGGAAAGGCTTAGGGCACATTTTAGCGATGAAATGCCGGATTAAGAAACCTGCGTGGGATGATGCACATGAAGCAATCGGGTTTCTCCGAGATGGCGTTATCCGGTTCGGGGAGCCGCAAACTGCAAGTTTCCCGGCGTATCATGATGCGCCGATTCAATGGGTAAGTTTTTAGAGGATTAAAAATATGCCAATACCATCAAAAAGACAGGACGAGAGCAGCGAAGAATTCATCGAAAGATGCATGGCCGACGATGTAATGAAAGAAGAATACCCTGACAGGGATCAACGGTACGCCGTCTGTTCTCAGCAGATAGGAAACGCCAGAGGCTTAGTCTCCGCTGATATTGTGAGCAATTCAAGGTATGTCGCTTCAACGCATTACATGGGTTCGGAAAAATGTCTTGTGGCCCCTGTAACGATCATGGTCGAGGGCGAGCATTGCGGGAGCGCAGGCCCTTTGTTTTATGAGCAGGACATCCTGCAATCGTATGCAGAACAATGGGACATGGTGCCGCTTGCGCTGAACCATCCGAGGCGAGGCGATGATCTTGTTTCGATAGGGTATGATTCCGATATTTATGACGGGCACTTTCTCGGTTGGCTGAGGAACACATATTATGAAGAAACAACGGACGGTGTGCCAGCCATTAAAGGCTATGCATGGTTTTCAATCGACAGGCTTTTGAGGCTGAGTCCGAATTTATACGCAAGGGTTTTAGATGGTAATCAGATAGAGGTCAGCACTGGCCTTTTCCATAATGTCGAAGGCAACCGGGTTGTCTCTATGGAGCCTGATCATCTTGCAATATTGCCGCATGCTGTCGGCGCATGCAGCGTTGAAGACGGATGTGGCATAAGAGTTAATGCAAAAGGAGGTGATGCAATGGATAAGGAGAAAAAGAAGGATGTTGCCCTTTTCTATCATATCCCTGACATCTATAAAGAGAATGTTTTTGCCGGTATGGAAGGCAAGGATTATTCTCAGATAATGGATATTGTCCATCGGTCGATAGATGAGATGGATATAGAGAATGAGAAGGTGAATTACGTCCGGAAAGTTTATGATGATTATGTCATCTATTTTGAACAGAACAGAAACCGGGAGGACAGACTTTTAAAAAGAGAGTATTCCCTGTCAGAAAACGGGGATCTTTCTTGGGAGTCTGATCCCGTACCCGTAAGGGAAAAGGTCTCTTACGAGGAGATTGGAACAGCAACTTCTTCTAACGAAGAAACAGAAACGGAGGTAACAAACGATATGAGCAACGATAAAAAGAAAGACAAAGAGCTTGATGGCAACGAAGAGGTATCTTGCTGCCCTGAAAAAGTTCAGACTCTTATCGACAATGAGGTTTTCTCAGAAGATGACAGAGAATATCTCAAGAATCAGTCTGAAGAAAAGATTGACAAATGGCTTGATCTCATTGCCGACAATGAAGAGGGCACCTCGGCTGAAACAGAGGAAAAGATTCAGTCCGTGAATGAACTGCCGGAGAATCTTTCGCCTGAGCTGAGAGAAGGCATCGAGTACGGCCAGAAGCTCTTGAACAAGAGAAAAGGCGAGTTCAAGAAAACCATCCTTGACAACACGAAGCAGTTTACCAACGACGAGTTGGACAAGATGGATTTTAACATGCTTGAAAAGGTTGCTAACGCTATCAAGAAGCCGGTTTATCTTGGCGAAGAAGGCGAAGTTGATTTCTCTGCCAACGAGCAGGCGCCCCTTGAAGAAGTGACCATGGACAGCATCAAATAATTTAACTTTTAATTTGGAGGGCTTATTAATATGAGTACATCTACTTATAAAACTGTAATTGTTAAGCAGAATGAAGCTCAGAGAGCGCAGGAGGAGCTGACCGCTGTCTCCACGATTTATCCCGGCGCTCTTGTTGAGATCACCTCTGCAGGCAAGGTACAGCATCATTCAAACGTTGCACAGAACGCAGCTATCAAGTTTGCGCTTGAGGACAATCTTCAGGGCGAAGGTCTTGATGACACCTATGCCGCAGACGATGTGGTTCAGGTATGGACTCCTCAGCGCGGTGATATGGTTTTCGCTGTTCTGAATGACGGAGAGGATATCAGCATCGGTGATTTCCTTGAGTCTGCCGGGAATGGTTTCCTGCAGAAGCATGTCGCTGATATTGCTGAAGGCGGAAGCTCTGCCGAGTCGGTTTCTGACACCACGATTTATGCACATGCAATCGTGGGTATCGCCAGAGAGGCGCTTAACCTTTCAGGATCAAGCGGTGCAGAGAGCTCCGGCGGTGTTGGCGAGATGATCGGCGACTGGGGTCGAAGAATACTCATTGAAGTATTGTAATTGAAATTTAAAAATAAGGAGCAAAAAACATGAGTGCGAATATTGATGCAATTCAGTCCGGCAAACCTTTTGGTCAGGTTGCTCAGAAGTATATGGCCGCAGGGCTTTCCGTTGACAATATGCGTCCTTTCGTTGGCGAGGATCAGGGGTCTTATGTGACCCGGGTTGTCGGCAATGACAGAAAGGCCGTCAACATTCCTCCTCAGACGATAGTGGGTAATGCCACGCTGAGGCGCGATGAATGGAAAGACCTCGATACGGCTGTTATGAAAGCCGCAAGAGAAAGACTTGTCGGTGTTGGTGATCTTACAAGCCGAGGGCTTGAATACAACATTACAAACGGAATGGGTCGAACAGTTCTTGAGTATCATGACATGAACGATCCCGGAGAGGCCGACATTGGTATGTCGCCGGTTGCAAAGGGCAAGAACGATGCGCCTGATTACAGCACGAACTATCTGCCGCTGCCCATCATTTACAGTGATTTCACTGTTGATGAACGGCTTTTGCAGACGAGCCGTAACATGGGCGATTCCATCGACACTACCATGGCGGAATCTGCTGCAAGACGGGTAACGGAAAAGCTCGAAACCCTCTTCTTCACGGACACAAGCTATGCATTCGGTGGTGGTACGATTTACAGTTACATCAGCCATCCTGACATCAACAGCGTTTCCCTTTCTACAAACTGGGATGCTTCTGATGGTGCCGGTTCAGCCATAATCGACGACGTAAGGCAGATGAAAAAGGCAGCCATTGGTGCGAGAAAATATGGCCCCTTTATGCTTTATATCCCGACCGATTATGAAACCATGATGGATCTGGATTATTCTTCACAGTACCCGAAGACGATCAAACAGAGAATCCTCGAAATAAGCGGCATTCTTGATGTCAAGGTTGTTGACACTATGCCTGATGACACAGTGCTTCTGGTCGAGATGACATCCGAGACCGTGCGGCTTATCAACGGCCTCCCTATCAAGGTTGTTCAGTGGGACACTCAGGGTGGAATGATTCATCATTTCAAGGTTATGACGATTCAGGTGCCGCAGATCCGGTCAGATCAGAACAGCAGAAGCGGTATCGTAAAACTGGCTTAATTCTTTCACAGAATATGTTAATCAAACATTTTTTATATAGGAGATTTGGAATTGAAATGGGATATCGGCAAAACACAAACTTTGGATAGAGTCGCCATAATCGGTGGCGGGTGGTCTTTAAAAAATAAAAACTTGGGGGAGGTCGCTAAAAACATAACGACAATTTGCGTGAATGTCGTTCATGATAGCATTAATATTGATGATCTTGATTTCGTTTTCACCGGGGATTGCGATCCTTATATGTATATGCGGGGGCAAGATGTCGAAAAGACCACCACAATCGTTACGATGTGTCCTAAAGCCAAGAATAGCGACCTCTCTTATTTTATCCCGAGAAATTATGATAAGCTGACCGGGATAAGCGACAACCCGAAAAAACTGTGCTGGAACGAGAACTCAGGCGCTGCCGCCATCGAATTCTCTATTATTTCCGGTGCTAAAAAGATATATTTGTTCGGATTCGACATGAAGAACAGCCCGTATGGCGAATCCAGATTCCACAGAATTTATCGTGCCCGCGACCCCAAGAAATATTCATACAACAATCAGCCGAAATACAGTAAGTTTTTCGAGGGTTTCAAACAGATATCCTTGGAAGCCAAAGAGAGAGGGGTCGAGATCATCAATGCCAACACGGCATCTGCATTGGATGTGTTTGTTAAAATGCCGTTCGACGAAGCGATAGACGAGATAATCGCAAAAGAGACAGAGGAGATTGTATTATGACACAGGTAAAGATTAAATGGCGGAAAAAAGGCGGTGGTATCCATTATAAAGACGGTAAAAAATATAACAAGGGCGATCTTCTCTGGGCATATCCGGAAGACTTGACTCCCGGGGATAAAAGTATCTTTGAAAGAGCTGACGGCGCCGCTCCCCAAGATGACAACCCTGCGGAAAAGACACAGCCCGAAGATGCTGGCCTTGAAATCGTACACAAAGGCTTTGGCCGGTACAATGTTATTCGCAAAGATACCGAAGAGCCGATCAACAGCAGATATCTGAAAAAGGATGAAGCCCTTGCCCTGCTTGAAGATGGCGAAAAGGGAGAGGATATCGCAAAGGTTGCATTCGGAGAAGCCTGATGCAATGGAAACCAATCAGGATTTGGGACGATGATGAATGCTGGATAATCGGTGGCGGATATAGCATAGCGGAACAATTCAATATTCCGTCAAACGTAAAGCCGAAATACCCGTATGATTATCCCGAGTTTGGCAAATATCTTGAGCCAATACATTCAAAGAAGGTTATAGCGGTCAACAATTCTATGTTTCTCGGGGATTGGATTGATGTTCTCTTTTTTGGAGACAAGTCATGGTGGACACAGCATCATTTTCAGGTCATTAAGTTCAGCGGGTTGATTGCCACCTGCGCCCCTGAGTTTCGGACAGGTTTCAAGCATATTAAATGTATTCCGAAGAACAAAAAGAAAGGAACCGGGATGACTTTGAACAAACCGCTTATAAGTTGGAACCACAATTCCGGATTCGCTGCGATCAATCTTGCATATCATCTCGGAGCCAAAAGAATTATCCTGCTTGGCTTTGATATGAACCGATGTGCAAATACAAACAATATCCATTGGCATGCAGGGCATATCGAGAAAGGCCCTAACAGGGGAAAAGATAACTCCAAGCAGCCAAACCCGGTTTTTAATCGTCATATAAAGGGCGAGAAGGATATCGCCAGAGATGCGAAGAAAGCCGGTCTTGAAATTATCAACGCAAGCCCTGATAGCAGGTTGACAGCTTTTAAAAAAATGAATGTTAAGGAGCTTTTATGATACACTTTTGTTCCAGCTTATGCCTCAACAGTCCTTATAAATGGGCCTATGCCAAAGATTGTCAGAATTACAATGATACAGATACGTATCTCGAATTTGCGACCATGATGCTGAGAAGTGTTTATAAACATCATCCTGACAGCAGGTTTTATTTGCTCGGGATGAATCTGGATGACGCTCAGGTACAGACCTTAAAGAACGCTCATCCTCTGGTAAACATCCTTCCTTTTCATTTCGGGAAAGTAACCAATCAGCAGCATTACAAGGGGATAATAGAATGGAACCGGATCGTTTTTATTTGGCAAAAACTTGCGATGGAAAAGGTAGCTATCCCGAAAGGGGATATTCTTGTATATCTCGACATTGATTGTCTTCTTCGTGCACCTTTGAAAATTTTCAAATACATGACAGACCTCAAGTTGGATATTGGGGTATTGAAAAGAAACGCCAAGCAATACGATAAAGAGATCAATATGGGCGTGTTGTTCATTCGGAACACTCAGCCGTCCCGGGACTTTATCTCTGCTTGGATGGACGGGCTTCCGGCCCCTGAAGGGTTACTGCCTAAACGGGCCGATAGTGAACGCACATATTCTCATTCTCAGGCGATTTTCAATCATTTGATGCAGAGTAAACAGTACAAAGGAGTCCAATTTTGGCCTTTGCCTACTCAATTCAATGATAAACGTTTGAGCAATGATTCGACGATATGGCATGGAAACCGAGGCAATAAATTTGACAGATTAAAAGATTTCAGAAAGGAGATAAGCCAATGGTAAAGAAAGATGAAGAGCTGTTTGCTGAAGATGGAAAAAGCAGATTATTTGAACCGATTTTACTCCATACCGTCGGGCATGAAGGGTCATCCAGTGTGATGAGCATTTTAAAGACGTTCGGGCTTTTTCTGGGCACGGATCTCTCTGTCGGCAAGCGCCCGTTCTATGAATACAAGCCGATACAGAAAATAAACAAACATATCATACAAGCTAAAGGATTTCCTTATCCATGGGATCTCTCAAAAAGAGGAGAGATATTAAAGCCTTTTCTGAGGGATTATAAATATATTCAGAAGGTAAGAGGAGACATTGCAAAGAGCATTCTCGATCAGGGTTTTCATATTAAACTTGATGTGCCGTGGGGATGGAAAGACCCAAGAACAACCATCACCCTTCCTTTCTGGATAAAAGTATTTCCCCGGTGCAAGATAATTTTCCTGAAAAGAGACAAAAAAGATGCGAAGCCGGGCTGGCATGCTTATGGTGACTGGGGCTATGACTTCTATGACGCTTATCGAAAAGAAGATATGGCGTATGTTTCGGTCGAATCGAACAACGAATATTTTGTTCTTTCGTATGACGAGCTTTCCAATAATTTCGCTGAAACGTGTAAGAAAATATGTGATTTCATGGAGGTTCCGATTTCAGATGTCAGGATAGATAAGGCAAGGAGGCTGTGGAAGCCCAAGTATGATGGTAAAATCAAAAATGTTTTTGGTTAGAAGATGGGATTAAAAAAAACACACATAGATTTGATTGACAAATATCTGTCAAAGAAAGCGAAGACGGCTGTTTCGTTCGGGTATCCTGAGCTGAAATGGGAAAAGGCGCCTGAATCGTATAAGTTTTTCAAGGAGCATCTTGGGCTGGAGTTGACCGTCTATGATATTAAAAATTACGGGCATGGCGAGCATTATGTTGACCTGAACAGAGCGGTGGTATATGATTCCATCAAGTGAAAACAGCAGGATATTAATTATAACAGCGCATCCGGATGATGAATTGTTGTCTTGCGGAGGGCTGATATATCAGGAGAGCAAATTTCACAAGATTGATGTCTGTGTTGTCACTCACAAAGGAGAAAGATGGCAGGATAATTTTTTCAAGGTCTGTGATGAGCTCGGTGCAAACCGGGCGATAAGCCTTGATATCCCTCTCTGGATAAGCAAGAAAGGCCGTGTTCTATATTTTTTTGACAGGGACGAGTTTGAACTTGCCATCTCGAAGGAGATACCCGGGGATTTCCTCTATGACTATGACCTGTACTTAACCCATGGGCTTGACGGAGATATTGACAATCATCCTCATCACAAGCATTTGGCAGACATTATTACAAAGAGCTTTTTCGGCAGACAGATATGGCATTTCATGGCGTTCCCGAGGCTTGGAGTAAAGAGCCACCATCCGTTATACGCATATCATCAGAGTCTTGAATGGCAGGAGTCTTTCTTCAAGAAGGGGTTTCTCTCACCGAGACTGGCCGAGAGGGTAGACAAGGTTTATCAGCTCGATGAAACGACCGTCATCAAGAAAAAGGCCTTGAAAAAGATATACATGAAAAACAAGGATCACGATTACAGGATGGTGAATTATCCTATCGAAATGTTCGTTAAAAATAAGGAGTGTTGCGCTTGATTATTGCCGCTGTCATGTATAGTCCGTTTCCTGTCAATGAAGTCCGTGGGCTATCCGGCTATGGAGGGGCCCCAAGATTTTGGGAAGGCTTTGCACATGGTCTCGATGAAGTGTGCAGGGAGAATGGCCCTCAGCACGAGCTTTGGATTTTTGCACCGGGGAAATCAACATCTGGAATCTATGCCAACAATTTTGTACGAGCAGGGGGACAACCCCTCGATCTTGATGCGTTGCTCATAAAACTCAAAGAATTAAACCCTGATATCGTTATAGGCAATCATCCTTATTGCCTGTCAGGTGAAATCGTAGGAGCTTTTCCTCATCTTTGTCGGATCGTTGGATATAAAAAACAGCTTGGGAAATATAGATTCTTAAAAAACTTTGTTACGAACAGTTATTTTGGCAGAGCGCATTATAAAAAGAAGAATTGGCCGGTAATATATCAATGCTGTCATCCGGACGAGGTTGAATTTGTCGGGCATAAACAGGATTATTTTTTATTTATGTCGAATATCACAAGAGGGTTTAAAGAAAAGGGCCTTCTGACAGCCATTAACCTTGCGAATAAGACAGGCATAGATTTACACATAGTTGGGCCTTCGGGTGGCGACAGATCCTCTTTAAAACGCCTGAAAAAGATCATCAGCGGGAGGAAAAACATAAAGTATGTCGGGCCGCTGTCAGGTGAAGCAAAAAAGATGGAAATAGCCAATGCGAAAGCTCTGCTGTATCCGATTGATGACCAATGCAAAGAAATGGGAAGCACTACTGTAATAGAATGTGCATACTGCGGAACACCTGTCATAACCAATGATGTCGGATGCATGCCTGAATATGTCTGTCATGGGAGAACCGGGTATCTCTGCAATAATGAAGACGAATATATCAAGGCTATAAACGATATTGAAGATATCAATCCATTCGATTGCTGCCAATGGGCCGAAACATTGTTTGACTGGCGGGACATTGCAGAAAAATACATTAATCTTTGTCAGGAGATCATAGAAAAAAATTGATAACATTCGTCTGCTTCAAATGGCAATTTAATAATAAGGAATATCAACACCTTCGGAGGCTGAAACAGTTCTCCGGCAAGCATGTGAATATTCTGCACAGGATGGTGTCGAAATATTATCGGGACAGGTTCCGGTTCGTGTGCATCACAGACGATGAAAAAGAGATAAGCAGCAAGGTCGATACATTCCCTCTATGGGATGATTACAAGAAACTCGGCGGCTGTTACTTGAGGCTGAAAATTTTCGACAGAGATTTAAACAGAGAGATAGCGGATGGATCTGATTATATCGTATGCATCGACCTTGATGCTGTTATCGTGGATGACATCACATCATTTCTGAATGCACATAAAGGCAGGGGGGATCTTGTCACTTGGCATCGTCCCGGAGAAAATAACCCGTATTGTGGGGCGATATGGATGATGCGACCCGGAACATGCAGTTTTTTATGGGAAGATTTTTCAGAACAGAAGATGAAAGCGATAAAGCAGGATACCGTGAAGCCGACAAAAAATCTCTTGTTGAGCAAAGGGACTGACCAAGCATGGATTAATTATAGACTTGGCGAAGATCATGATGCCTCGGTCAAGTCGTTCGGTTCGGGACTGTATGATTATAAACGATTGAATTCAGAAGATGTTTTGCCCAATGATGCCAAGATAGTCTTTTTTAACGGCAGGCGGTATATGCCTGAGAATTTTAAACATTTAAAATGGGTCAAAGATAATTACAATGGATGAACAATTAAATCCATGGACAGTAGAGTCTGGTCTTAAATACTGGTATAAGCACAAGGAATCACATTATATAAACCAGATTGCCAAGAAGTATAATAAGTTCGATGTCATGAGAATTATCAAAAAACATTATGGAAAAGACAAAATCCACACTGTCGTGGACATTGCTGGCGGGAAATACGGCGGGTTTCTTTATTTTTTCAAAGAAGGCAAGGAGCGTTATCTTGTAGATATTCTTGCTGGTTATTTCTCCGGAGTGGATGATAAGTTAAACAAGCTACCTGATGACGTCACGCCGATTGTTTGTGATTTTACCGGCATGCCTTTCAAAGAAAGCGTAGATATTATGTTCAGTCAGGAATCAATAGATCATTGTGTTTCGGAGGATCACTACTATGAAAGCATCGACAAAATTGTTGACGCCCTCTCACCCGGTGGCTTGCTTTTCCACGAATGGATGGTTCGCAAAGGTCAAATCGAAGGGCATTTGATTGTGCGGGATTGCACGGAGGTCATAAAAGATTTCGGGAAACTATCTGTTATTCAGAATCAACGGGTGAAAAAACGATGCTATTTGGTCTTTAAAAAAGAGGAAAAATGAATGGGAAAAAAGGATAAAAAAAATGCAGTGAACGTGGTCTGTTTTTATTGGCCGGGGAAAGACCGACCAGGCTGGTCGGACGAAAGCAAAGCCCGGCAATATATTTCCACCTTCTATAGTATGTTCAAGCGAAATACAACGATACCGATAAACGTCCATTGTATTACGACTCTTGAGCCATTCACCCCGTTCATGACGTTTCATCGGCTTGAATCTCCGAGCTGGAAAGGCTGTCTGCCGAAATATTCCGTGTTCAATAAGGATCTGGGAATCAAAGGCCGGGTGTTTGCGTGTGACCTTGACGTGGTTGTTGTCGGAAACATGGACGAGATTCTTTCATACGATGGCCCTCTTGCGACTCGCTCTACTTTCGTTGGCGAGAAACTGTCCGGCGGGGATATGGTGGCTTTTAACGCCGGGTCCGGAGATTATAACTGGATATGGGATGAGTTTCGAGATGACCCGGAAGGTGTCGAGCAGTTCACCGAGGGCCGGGAGCGATGGTTATATCGGTATCATCCGGAATTAAAAGGCAAATTGGTTTATTTGCAGGATGTTTTCAAAGATCAGATTTACAGTTACAAAAGGCACATAAAACCAAGGAACACGTTACCAAAGAATGCAAGGATAGTCAGTTGTCATGGCAAGCCTAGGCCGCATGAAATACAAGAGCAATGGCGGATACAACACTGGAGATGATATGATATTAATAACCGGGTCAGAAGGGTATATCGGCACAAATTTGAAGAATCTCCTGCGATACCAAGGTATTGTCTTTGAAGGGATTGATAAAAAGATAGGCTATGACGTCCTGCAATATGAGGATTTTAAAGATGTAAATCTGATTGTCCATCTTGCTGCTGTTTCGGGGATACAGGCTTGTAATAAAGATTTAGACATGGCAATCCGGGATAACATTTCGACTGCGAATCATGTTTTCCGTGGGGCTTTTGCAAATAACATCCCGGTCGTTTTTACGTCCTCTCAGGCTGCGAAAAATCCGCTCCTGAATTCATACGCTATGATGAAAAAAATTATCGAGAAGGAGGCTGAGAGGCTGAATGATATGGGGGCGAAGATAGAGGATCTCTTCCAACCCAAAATTCAATGGAGCTTTTGATTAATATGGACGATCTGACAGACAAACCAATCTTGATTACAGGCGCCGCCCGGTCAGGCACATCTATGATCGCTGGTATCATTTATATCTGTGGAGCGTTCAAGGGCGATACATCCGGGCCAAATAAAAACAATCAGAAAGGTATGTTTGAAAACTTTCATGTCCGGAATAAAATCGTCAAGCCTTATCTCGAATCAATAGGTGCTGATCGTCTCGGTCAATACCCGTTACCGGATATTAACAACCTTCCGGTCAACCCCGCCTTTGGGAGGGACATCATAGAGGTTATGAAATCGCAGGGGCACAAGTCTGGTCAATGGATGTACAAGGGCGCCAAGATTTGTCTCTGCTGGCCGACATGGCAGTTCGCTTTTCCGGAAGCCAAGATTATCATTGTCAGAAGAAAAACCCCTGATATTGTCAGTAGCTGTTTAAAAACAAGTTTTATGAAAGCTTTTCATCGTCAGGCGACATTAAAAGAAATCGGTGCGAGAAACTCAAGAGAAGGCTGGCTATGGTGGGTGCATCAGCATGAAAGGCGCATGGTTGAGATGTGCAAGGCTTGGAACGATGTTAAATTCGTGTGGCCTGAGAGATTAATCGAGGGCGATTACGATCAAATGCGAGATACAATTCAATGGCTTGGCTTGACTTGGAATCAAAAAGAGGTTATGAATTTCATAGAGCCTAAGTTGTGGAAAACAAGGCAAAAATTAAAAATAGGAGCAGCAAATGGCTGAAGAATCTGATTGGAGAACAGGCGACAGTGAGGTTCGAGAGTTGTTGACGTCAGAAGAAAGCTCTGCGATTTCCGACCTTGATCCATATATTTACGCAGCTCATCTTATCGTAGACCATATTCCCTCGAGCAGCTACGGAGCCAACCATCTTGAGCAGATAGAGCGATGGTTGTCGGCCCATATCGCTTCTTCATCGTATAGCGCAGAAGGAGAGATGGAGCAAATGAAAATGGGGGACACCTCCATTAAGTTTCGATCTCAAACATCCTCAGAAAGAGCTGAATATCTGGCAACAACAAGGTACGGAAGAACCGTGATGCAACTGGATGTATACAATACATTGTGTGGCGGCAAAAGACAGGGCGCTAAATTAAAGGCATGGTGATATGGCTGACTGGAACGCTTTTAAAAACATAATGCTGAAAAATCTGAAACATACCGTCTGTTACTGGGCGATCTCAGGGACATCCGGAGACGGCAGCAATTCATATTCGTCTCTTGTGGAAGTGAATGCAAAGATACAGAAGAAAAGAGAGCTTGTCAAAGAGGCCGGTGGGATGGAGATAGTTTCTGACACACAGGTCTTTCTTGAGAACACAGCGGTTACATTCGATGAATACATCTATCTCGGGCCACAAGCTGATCTGACCGCCGCAGAAGAAGCCGATCCAACCACAATAGAAAATAATTGTTTTAAAGTTTTATCGAAATATGAATATCTGGATGACGATGCAAACATAATGTTTATCAAGGTGTGGTTGTAAACTACCGCCACCTAAAGGAGACGGCTTTCATGCCGAAAGACTGATGAGCGTAGAAATAAAAGGACTAAAACGAGCCCAAGACGACCTGAACGACGCCATAAAAGACATCCATGAGCGGGGCATAAAAGGTGTTTACAAAGGTGCCTTGACCATTAAAAGAACTGCCATGGGCCGAAGATATTGTCCGGTTGACTGGGGTAATTTAAGGGCCAGTGCCTACGCCCTGCCGCAAAAGAACAAGGGCGTGTCCATCAGAGGCTCCGGGGTTTCTCCGAAGTTTCCGCATGATGCAGCATACGCGACAGGTAAAAAGGCGGGTTATTTATCAAGACACCATGAAAGAGCCATCGCTGAAAAACAAAACATTCTTGCCAGTACAATGCAAGATCCGGCTGCCATCGTAGGTTTCACAGCATACTACGCACCGATAGTACATGAGAGTCCTTTCGCCGGTAAAAATAATGGTGGCCCCAAGTTTTTGGAAAAGGCCGTGAAAAACAAACGAACGGCTGTACTGCAACACATTGTTAATGAGGCGGGATAATGCCAAATTCAAAAGACATTGCTGAAATGCTTGAAGATTCTTCTGTCGGTAGAACACTTGGCACAGATTTATTCTATTCTTTTTTGCCCGACACTCCGAACGATGCCGTCTGTGTCTACGATGACGGGGACACGGAAGCCCCGCATCCGATGGTTGATTTGAGCAAGCCGGAGATACAGATAGTTGTAAGGGATGTTGATTATGATGATGCTTGGAGTACGGCAGTAACAATAAAAGATTTTTTGCACAAGAAGGTTAATCACACTCAGAATTCAACGAGATATATTTTTATCTTGGCGAATTCGGGCATTATGCCAGCAGGCAGAGACAGTAAGAATCGCATAATGCTTTCTTTGAACTTTAGGACACTGGCAACGTCGGCATAATGTGTTGCTGGGGAAGAATTAACACAAAACATAGGAGGTACGCATGAGTGATGCAGTATCGGGTGTTGGAGCATTATTCCGAAAATGGACAGGATCTGCTTGGGTTAGTATAGGCGAGGTT
This sequence comes from uncultured Candidatus Bathyarchaeia archaeon, assembly GCA_964559155.1. Taxonomy (GTDB): domain Archaea; phylum Thermoproteota; class Bathyarchaeia; order TCS64; family TCS64; genus RBG-16-57-9. The sequence goes on from CAZLHA010000003.1 coordinate 20,798, forward strand.
CTCACCATATCCGGGCCCAACATGAGCAGAGAAACTATTGATGTAACGAACCTTGCCTCTACGGGCGGTTATCGTGAATTCATTGCATCTTTTAGAGACCCCGGAACCGTTTCTTTCAATATGAACTTCAATCGGTCAGATTACGACACAATGAAGACAGACTTTGAAAGTGATGTAGTACAGGATTATGAGATTATGCTCCCGGACACGGATAACACAAGTCTCGAATTTTCAGGTCTCGTAACGGAGCTTCCTCTGGATATTTCCGGGGATTCTCAGATTACGTGCAATGTTTCGATCAAGGTTACTGGTCAGGTAACGCCTGAGTCAGGTTCCGGTTCTTAACAATTTTTAATTCAAACGGAGGCTAATCATGTCACTTTTAACAAAAGACCAGATTTTTAAAGCGAAAGACATCAAAAGAGAGAAAATGCACATCGAAGAATGGGGTGGCGACATCTATGTGCAGGAAATGACAGGAACAGCGAAGGATAACTTTGAGCTGGAAACAATGTCACGAAAAGGCCAGCCAGCAAAGGATAATTTCAGATCAAGGCTGCTTGTCAAATGCATTGTTGACAAAGAAGGAAACCCACTCTTCACTGAAAAAGATATTGTCGAGCTTGGAAAAAAGTCAGGTGTCGTCATAGATAGGATTTTCCAAAAGGTCGGCGAGCTTAACGGGCTTTTCCCGAACAGGGCTGAAAAAGCAAAAAACTCCGAGACCGCCAAGTAAGAAGGTTCGCCTTTCGCCTATGCTTGGCGCTCGGAGTTTTGCACCCTGATTATTTATTAGAAAGGCTCACGTCATCTCAAATAGAAGAATGGATGGCTTATGAAATGGTCGAACCATTCGGAGAAATGAGAGATGATTTAAGAATGGCGAACCAGATGGCATTGCTTGCGAACGTAAACAGGAACAGCAAGAAGACGCCCAAAGCATTTACCGCAAAGGATTTTATGTTCGATTTCGAAAGCAGGTTTGACACAGAAGAAGACAAGCAAGCGAAGCTCAGTAACGAGTTGATTGCATCGCTTGGCAGCATGCCCGGTGTCAAGATTAAGAAAGGTGGCGAGGAGATTTAGCGATGGCTTATGAACTGAGTGATATATATGTTAAAGTCGGCATGGACATGACCGAGTTCCAGAAAGGGGTCAAGCAGGTTCATAGCAGCTTTAGCAAGATGCAAAAAAATACTGCCGCTGTCACTTCAGGTTTCAAAAAATTAACCGTTGCAACGGCAGGCGCTGGATATGCTGCCTCTAAAAGCATCGGATATTTCGCTAAGTATGAGAGAAGCCTTTCGAGAATCCAGTTGTTGGGGGATGCAACAGCGGATACAATGAATACTGTTCGTGATGTCGTAAAAAAAATGGGTGCTACGACTGAGTTCAGTGCTTCTCAGGCCGCAAAGGGTATAGAGCTTTTGACAATGGGTGGTCTTGAGCTTCAGAAATCCATGGCAGCCTTACCGGAAGTGATCAACCTCGCCACAACCTCACAGACAGACATGGCTCGTGCAGCAGACATCGCTACGAATGTTATGGGTCAGTATAGCCTTGCTGCAAATGAGCTCGTTCGTGTTAATGACGCGCTCGCAAAAGTTCAGTTGACATCGAATACCAATGTTCTTCAAGCCGCAACGGCCTTTGAATACGCAGGTACGACAGCAGCGACTATGGGCCTTGAGATAGAGGAACTTGCCGGTTGGATAGGCATCATGGCCGAAAAAGGTATAAAAGGCCAGAGAGCCGGTCGTATGTTCAGGAACGTTATGTTGAGCATGAATGACCCAACCGTAGAGGCTAAAAAAGTTTTTGAAGAATACAATGTTGAGCTTGAAAAATCGCCGGGAGTGCTGCGTCCTGTCGGCGATATAATGCAGGACATCGCCACGAAGATTACAAACCAAGGCGACAGGATGAGAATCCTGAACAAAGAAACTGCTGACGTCAATAAAGTTTTTCAGGCCTATGCTGATGGTACGCTTCCGGATTATATCAGACAAATTGAAACGGCAGACGGGGTGAGTGCCAATTTCGCTGAGACCTTGCGGAAAGATGTAAAAGGTGAGATCGACACCTTGATTGCAACAATTGAATCTGTCGGTATTGCCATCTGGGAAAGGTATAGTGACGAAATCGAGGAAGCGATTGAAGCTGTCGCTGATACAATTAGGAAGCATCGTCTTGACATTGTCGATATGACAGATGGTATTGCGAATGCGATAGAAGGCATAGCTAATATTGATGTTGATAATTCTGCACTTGCAGCGATGTTCGACACAATGAAAAAGATGATGGGGCTTTTCAGCTCTTTACCTCCGGAAATCGCGGGCGCAACAGGCATGGGGCTTGTTGGCACTTTTCTTTTTGGCGCGAAGGGTGGTTTGCTGCTTGGTGGCGGTTCTTACTTGCTCAATGAGCTTGATGATTTTTTCACCGGATTAGATGCTGTCAGGCTTGGCGAGATGTCTTGGGCAGATTTTTTTGGTGATGAGGATAAGTTTGAAGCAAAAGTAAACAAGTATAATGAGAAGCTTAAAGATGCCGCCGTAAATTTCGAGGGAGTTGTCGCCGAGCAGTTTACTGAGATAGGGGATCTCACTCACTATATTGATGTTGCTGAAAATAAATTTGATGTTCTTTTCAATAATCTGCAAGATGCCGCTCGTATGTTCGGCATAAATTCAAAAGCTTATAACGAGGCTGGACAGGCGCTTGAAGATTTTGGCGTCAAGCTTTACAGCTTTAAGCAGCAGAGGTTGGCGCTACGAGACGAAGAATTCATGGACCCGCAGACGTTGGCTGATTTGGCTTACTTCAACGACCTGAATGAAAAGAGTGCTGAAAGGATAAAAGAAGTCGGGGCTGCATATAACAATACATCGGGAGAAGCGGGTGCGTGGAGCAAAGATCTCGATGAGTTAATCCTTAAATATGTCGAAGAAACAAAAACGCTGGGGATGTCAGAGCGTGAGCTGGCCCTTCATAACGCTGAAATGAAATTGGGCACCAAAGTTTACGAAGCCAACATAAAAGAAATCAAAAAATTTATTAACGCACATTTTGATAAAGAAGCACAGCTTGAGAAAGACAATAGCGTTAAAAAGGTAATTGACGAATTAAAAAGAGAACGGGAGGCTCTTTATCAGACAGATCAGGAGCTTTACGTTTATAATAAATTAAAAGAAGCTGGAGTTGAAGCCGGATCAGAAGCCGCAGAAACAATAAAAGAAGAAGCGAACAGGGTTTTTGAATTAAAAGAAAATCTTGAAGAGTTAAGAGAGGCGGCTGAAAATTTTGATTACGGTGATTTGCCGGAAGCAATCGGCCTTGGAGGGGCTGGCGAAGATGACGATGAATATTTCAAGAAAAGAGAGGATGCTTACAAAAATTTCTTGGATGATACGCTTGACTGGGAGCTTGAAGCATTAGAAGAACGATACGATCTCGCTATAGATCATGCAAAAGAGCAGGGGGAAGATACCGCTGCAATAACTGAGCAGTATGAAAAAGAGAAAGCGGACATAGTCGCCAAGCACACCGAAAAAACAACGTCCGAGATGGAGAAAAAATGGAATCACGTTACTGAGAATATTCATGACGCAATGGCCGATACGTTCGAGGACATGTTTGATGAAGGGCTGGATTCCTGGGAGGACTTTGCGGACTCCATCCTTGATATGATGAAATCCGCTTTTGCAGAGATGGCCGCTTATGATCTGATGATCAGCATGGGGTTCGATGTTGGAGAAGGGACGGGGCTGAGTGATTTCCTGGAGTCCAGCGGAATAAGCTCAATGGCGTCAGAAAATAGTCTGTTGGGATCTGTCCTTGGAGGTGTCGGAGATTTGATGGGCGGACTAAAAAGTTCTTTGTCTACCCTGACTTCACAAATCTCTTCTTTTGGGGCTGTCGAGGCTGGAACGGGGGCCACAGCAGGATTGTCATTATCTGCTGTTGCAACGGCTGGTCTTACTGCCGCCTTGGTATTGTTTTCCGATGAGATAGGGGAAATTTTTAATGATCTTTTCGGCAGTGAAGATCCTGAACCGTGGATAGGCTTGTCAGATGAAATTGAAGGGTACCATGAATCAGTGAGTGACAAAATGTTGGAAGATTGGGGTCTCATGATAGATTGGGGGGACCTGCAGGAATCCGATCAAGAAATCGTCTCGGCACTTAATGAATTTTTTGATGAGGCGTTCACTGCAATAGATGATGCTCTTGCAACGGATCTACAGAAAGTTTTTTCTGATCTTGATCTTGATTCTGGTGATATATACGTTGATCTCCTCGAATATGAGGATGATCTTGAAGGGGCCGCTCTTGAGGTTCTGGATCAGCTTTTTGGCGAGACATTGCCTGATCTTATTTCATCTTATGAGCTTGATGAGGGCTTTTTCGATTTGTCTTTCTTCGAGGATATCCAGGATGAAGAAGAAGACTTGTATTCTACTTTTGCCGGCTTGCTCGATATTATGGATGCCTTTGGTTCCCAGTCAGAGTTTCTTGATGCCTTGAATCGACAAATTGACGAGTTCAACTTAGGCACAGAAGAGGCCTATGAAAACCTTGAAATAATGGCTTCTGCTTTTTCTGAGATAGACAGCGTTTTGGAGGCTCTTGCTGCTACAGAAACGATGTCCAGTATGCGGGACACTCAGGACGCTTGGGACTCATTGGTTGAAACTCTTGAGGAAGCCAATGCCACCACTGAGCAAGTAGATGAAGCATTACAGGCAATGAATGAAACTCTCGGCGCCACTATATCAGGCATAACCGCATCCAGCCTTGAATCTGCTCTGACTGGTGACACAGACATAACGGAATTGCTTTCTGAAGGGTTAAGAAGCACATTCGCATCGGCTATCGCTGAATCGTTATATAGTGATGTATTTGAGGCTTTCAACGAAGGTATTGGAGAGGTTTATGAAGAAGGAGGCTTGGACGCTGTTGCAGAAGCTCTCCCGGATCTTATTGAATCATTGGATCTTGAAACGATCACAGAATCACAGGAAGAATTGGAAGTGTTGGAAGAGATCCTTGCAGAATTGGGCTTGACCGCAAGTGATGCGGCAAAAGCTGTTGAGGGATTGTCCGCCGCCTCTATACAAGCGGCCCAAGCTGAAATTGCGGGAACATCCGGGGAATATGAATTATCACAGATTGCACAAAGGCTGGATTGGCAGGAGATATATGGAGGAATTCCGTCTGAAGAGGAGATCCGTTCCGGCATCGAATGGATTGTGGGAGCATCTACGGACGAAATAGCTGACCTTGCTACATCATTAGGGCTTTCTACATCTCAGTTGTTAGACGATGTGGGCTCACTGAGCGAAGCATTCGATTCCATTGACGAGGCGGCAGCAGATGCAGCAGATGCAACAGAGGACATGGCGGAAGCGTTGCGAAATGAGATAGAGGCGCTGAAAGATACTATTGGTGCAATGGAAGCTTTGGAGGATCTATTTGAGAACATATCTGGTGCTGGTGATCTTGCGGCTGTTCAAAGCATGGAATATTTTGAACGCCGATATCAGGAGTTATTTGAAGAGGCCCAGACTGGTGGAGAGCGAGAAGTTGAGAACTTCACTGCTTTCGCTGAAAAATATCTCAAGTACGCACAAGGCTTTGGGAATTACGAAGAGCGTGCCTCAGATGTTCTGGGTGATATAGAAGAGCTGGAAGATAATATTTCTGATGGCCGCACCCTCAGTGATTTGTATGATCAGTTAGATGTAACAAATGCCGAACTGGACGAGATTGAAAAAAGCACAGCAGCAACGGCGCAAGGCATGGCAGATGCATTAGGGGAAGCCCTTGAAGATCTGATGGAAACCACCACAACCCCTGGGTGGGAGCAGGAAGGCTGGAGTGAAAGTGGCATGACCGGCTTGCGGGATCTATACAGGGAAGCTATGGAGATTGGAATTGAAGGCGGTCTTGGATCTGGGTTTGAGATGGGAGAAGGCTGGCTCGGTGAAGGTTCAGGGGTAGATATTCAACAGCTTTCTACTGGTGGGTACAAAGCCACCTTATACGGAGAAGGCGGAGACGAATTGGCGTCTGGTTATTTTTCCAGTATTGAAGGGATTACCAAATCAGATGTTTGGGAGATTGCCACTCAATCTCAGGCCATTATGGATCTTTGGGAATCTATGTTTGGCCCCGGTGGTACGAAAGGATATGCTTCCGGCGGATATGCTACAGGCTTGAGTGTGGTTGGAGAACAAGGGCCTGAGATAGTTGATTTTGGTTCTCAGGGGGCAGAGGTGTACAGCAACGAGGAATCAGCAGGCATGATCGAAGGGGCATCAGGCGGCCCGACTCAAATCGTTCTTCAGGTTGATCGTAAGGTATTAGGAAAGGTGATAATCGAAGAAGCCAAATATAATAAGGCGTTTGGCAAACAAATAATCAAACAAATACAGGCGGCTTGATATGGCAGGAAAACTTGCAGATTATCTTTCAACGACGACAGCGGATTATACAGCAACACAGCTCGATATAGCCCCTCAGAAGGTTATGGTTGAATCCGGATCGTTTCGACAAAAAACGGTGGAATTTGACGATACTAACGTGGCTGTTCTGACCCGATCCACAACTCCGATATTTCTCTTTGCGATACAGTGGAACGGGTTGACGGACGCTGATGCCAACACAATTCTTGATTTTTATTTTGATACAGCGAAAGCCAAAGGTAGGGCTCGGACATTTGAATTTCCGCACCCGCATAGCAATGATACCAACACATACATTGTTCGATTCTGGACAAAGCTGGAACGAGAAACCCGATATAGAATGAAAATTAAACAGATAAAACTCAAGGTTGAAGGATACAAAGCATGAGTGATGTTGTAACACGATGGGAAGACACTACTGCCATTGGATGGGAAGACACCGCTACTATCGGATGGGAAGATCATGCTGTGGATCTCACGACGTCATCAGTTGATTTCGCATGGGTTTTTGAAATACCGGGTACAGGAGATTATTGGAGCACTCAAGACATTACGATTGCTGGACAAGCCTATGAAGCCAAGGTAAACCCGGATTTCGATGGAATTAAGATCGCCAAAAGTTATAACGGGGCAGAGCGAATTCATGTGCTGGAGGATATTGAGATACAGGTTCCGGATGAGAGTGATTCGTTCAGTTCGAGTACATACATTGGAGAAGATATTAATGTCCTGATCTGGGTAGATGATGGAACCAATTCCGATTTTATCCGGAAGTTCAAATTCACCTGCATCTCAGCCAAGGTCATTTATGATGTAATGCATCTGGTTCTGCGGGATGCCTTCGCATATCATGATCTGGAGGTTATGTACCCTGATACGGTACTTATATCAGATGTCTGGATGTCTGATGGAGATGCCGATCTTGGCTATTGTATGCCGATTCCTTTTGGCACAGCCTATATTCCGTTGCCTTCCGCTTATATCACAGATCAACGGTATTACGTTCTTGGAGAAACAGACGGCACTTATACAATCAACGAGGTGCGTCCACCCTATGATTGGCCTCAATCCGTCTGGACATCAGCCGGATATTCATTCACTCAATCCACAAAGGATAGTTATCGTGTTTTTCAGGCAATTATAGCCGATTCCGATGAGGATGGTGCTGCTGATGCCAATGGGCTTTTTAAACAAGGTGGAGAATTTCAGCCAATTTCGACAAGATACACTCGGAGTGATACTGATGACAAAACAAACCCGGCTGAAATCATAGCGGATCTTATTTTCAATGGCTCAACTATTAATGTTGACCCGAGTTTTTGGGATTTGCCTGTAGAATTTAACGGGGCCTTTACTGAGCGGAAAAATAGATATAAATGGGCCAGCATGATTTTGAAAGCATGCCATGCCTGTTTGCGAATTGATGCAAATGGAAACCGAGAAGTACGAAGCTTGGTTTCGACTCAGCAAGCTACGCTTACATCATCAAATATTATAGCGGATTCCTTCAGTTACGATAATATCCCGGATTCTGATGATCAGTATGACGGGGGTTATATTCAGTTTCCGGAAGACGGCAAACCACAGCATATTTTGTATAAATACAAGGTGGGGCTTGGAGGAGCGGCATCTTCTAATCCGACCAGTGACACGCTTGATTTGCAATTTGTTGAGGACACAGAGGATGCTCAAAAGTTGGGTGTTTTGTATTTTGAACGGACCATAAATCAAAAAGCAGATATCGGTTTTGACGCATATATTGATATGCTCAGGAGAAATCCGGATCAGGTGATCGAAATATCCGGAGAATTATATGAAGGAGAAACAGCGTATAATGTTGTGATAGACAAAATGGAAATAGACGCTGATTTAACAGTTAAATTAAGCTGTACGGAGTTTTTCTAATGGCTTTTTCAAACTTTGACGATCTTTCCGTTTCTGCATTGACTATCAGCGAGGATGACTCGACCGAATCTTGGGACATGATTATCCAGGGGCCGGATGGCGCGACTTCCTCTGGCGATGAACAAACGGAGGTGACAAAGAACGTCAAACTTGGAACAAATGGCAAGCTAAAAACGTCTGTCAACCCGTCCAGTAATGGAGGGCTGATCATTGAGAACACAAAAATACATGGATACAATTCGAGTGGTACAAAGCTGCTGGAGTTGGTGTACGGGGGGACCAATGAGGGGGACGCCTATTTTGGGGACTATGATGGCGGAAATTCTGGTATAAAATACGACCATTCGGCGGGCACACTTGATTACAGAGGTGAGAAAGGGGACTGGGCAGACAGGGTTAACATGACCGCCCAAGAGGGCTGTAACGTGTGGCTTTCCAGTGATCAGTCCATCTCGTCCAGCACCGATACAAAAATTAATTTTGATAGAGAACTTTGGGACACAGGCAATGATTTCAATACTTCAAACAATCGGTATACGTGTGATGATGACAGTAAATTGCTTGTTTCTTTACACATAATCACTACTCGCGGCGACATCGGCTCATTAGACGAGGTGGCTATTATGATATTTGTTAATGGGACGGAAGTAAAGGTGGGTGGGGATTTATTGCCCGGCGCAATCACTGATTATAATTATCCACCATCACCATTGATTGCTGCTCTCGATCTTGATGAAGGGGATTATGTGGAACTATACACCTATCAAACAGCAACAGATAACCCAGGCGTGGATAGTTCAAACAATAGATCATTTTGTTGTATACAGAAACTTGCTTAATCAAAGGAGGCAATATGATAATAGAATTTCGGGAGGATGACGGCGGTATTATCCGTCAAATACAAATACCGAAGGAAAATGAAGCCGCTTTGTTTACTAACATGGCAGATCCCGTTGAATGGTTGGTTAATCTGTTGACAAATAAAGCCCGCAAAGTAACAGACAAAATTGTGGAGAGATCTGGGGAAGGTTCCCGGTTTACTTCACCAGAAAAAAAAGTCCAGATTGTGGCTGATTTGTACAAAAAGGATGATGAATTGATGAAGCCGGTAAAAGAAGCTGCAAACTATGGACAAGGTAAAAGGTAAAAGGAAGGTGAGCAATGAGTAAAGATGCTATACTAAGAACGGGATTAACCGGGGGTGGCGCTGGAGATCTTGATAATTATCCAGTGGCCGATTGTGAGACTGGTAAGATTGCATTGGCTGTTATCAGCACGGGCCATCATATTTTTTATTATGACGAAACAGAATCCGGCGCTGAATCATCACCCAATATAATCATCCCGGATGATAATTCGAGCGGCACCGGTGCTTGGGTGTTGAGTGATATTGTTACAGGTGACATCACCGCAGACGGCATCTATCTTGGTGGCTCTGGCTCGGACAACTATTTAGATGATTATGAGGAAGGCACGCACACTGCAACGATTACTTGTGACACAAGTGGTACGGTGACATTGAAGTCAGATATAGACACTTTGGCTTATACAAAAGTAGGCCGACAGGTAACGATTACAGGACGACTGGAGGTTGATTCTGTCTCATCGCCTGAAGGGAGGTTTAGCATCAGTCTCCCATTTTCAATAGAAAATTTAAGTGAAAAATCTGAAAATTTCGCTTCTGCTGTAACAATGGATAGGGTGAGTGCAGCCAATGTGGCTGACTTTGTTACCCACTCATTTTCTAGTTCATATCTGAGGGTATTTTTAGGAGACGGTACCAATTATGCTACTGATTCAGCAGAGGAATTACAAGCAGATACAAGAATAATAGTTGGTGCCACATACTTTACTTCATAAAGGAGAGCAACAAAATGACATTAGAAAAACAAGAAATAGTTGATAAAATTGAAATAGTAGGTCCACATCGCCATGTACAGGTACGAAAAGCCACAGTGATTTTAGAAGACGGCAAGGAATTAAGCAGGTCTTTTAAACGACATGTGGTTAATCCGGGACAGAGCAACAGCAAAGAAGATAATCTTGTGCAGGCGGTTTGCAATGCTGTACATACAAAAGATGTAGTTGATGATTTTAATGTTAAAAAAAATGAAGAGGTGTGAAATGAAATGTCCGAAGTGCGGTTATGAATGGCAAGGTGAAGCAATGGAGTCTTTTCTGCAAGTATTCGGCGGGGGATCTGCCGGGCATAAGCGAAGAACTCTGAATGATGAAATGAAAGAGATCCTTGGCATGGGAATCGGAGATCAGGAAGAATGGGGAGAGGGTACGATTGAAAGGCGTAACGCAGAAGTTTGGGTTTATCACCACCCTGATATCGAAGGCGGCCAGCAGTGGTTTTCTGCTCATGTCGATCTTCGCGGCATGGCTATGCGATATCCAATGATTGAAGAGGATTTTGTTGATCGGATGGGGAAAAAATTCTGGACTTCTGCTTATGACTGGCAAAAACCGGATCATGCCCCGTATAATGGGTTTACGGGCTTCACCAGCGACCAAGTAGAGCGTGGTGTCGTTTCATGTGCAGAGGTGGGTCTGAAGGGGCTCAAGGTGGCGGTCTAAATTGAAACAAGTAATTATAACATCCGGTCCATCAACAGAACAGGGCACCCTTTCGAGGGTGTCCGTTCCTCACGCCGAATGGGCCTGTTTCGCTCTTGAGCTGCCGTGGAAAGACAACAGAACCAACGTGTCTTGCATCCCAGCGGGGGAATATGAAGTGGCCTATACTTTTTCACCTCATTTTGGGAAAAAGACATATCAGATAATTAATGTTCCCGAACGCTCTGGTATTCGTATTCATTCAGGAGTATGGGCCGGCGATAAATCCAAGGGATATCACACGCATTCGCTTGGATGTCCTCTATTTGGCAAAAAATATGGAACTCACAAGGGACAAAAGGCCATCTTTCTTTCATCTCTGGCTATTGGAAAATTTGAGCGGTTGATGCACCGAGAGCCTTTTGTCATCAAAATAAGGAGACAAGCAAATGACTGATATAATAGCATCTATACTTTCTGGCGGAGCAACAGGTCTTATTGGATCTGCTTTATCGTCAGTTATGGATTTTTTTAAATTAAAACAGCAACATGCTCACGACCTTGAAATGGGGAAGTTAGAGCAAGAAACACTCAAGCTGGAGACGGCCAGGGATGTGACGATTGCAAAGGAAGAAGCTGAAACTAAAAAACAAGTATCGGAAGATGAGGCGGATGCTAAAGCACAGGTTGCTTCGTATGGCCAGGATTCGAGGCAGTATTTATCGTCTGAGGCAGTTAAATCTAGTAAGTTTGCAACTGTTCTGATGGCCATTGTGGACTTTTGTCGGGGCATGGTCAGGCCCACGATGGTTGTTTATTTGTGTGTTGCAACAACAGTGCAGGGTGTCTTTATTTATCTTGAGCTTCAGAATTCAGGGGTTATGCTGTCTCAGGAGCAACTGTACAATCTTATTATGATGTATGTAACTGGTGTGTTTTATATGACATTTACTGCTGTTGGCTGGTATTTTGGTTCTCGATCGAAATTTGATAAAATGATGAATAAGATGAAATTATAAGGGGTTGTATGGCTGAAGCAACAGAAAATGGATACCGCAGAAAAACCGATACTGAGATAGGACATATTCACGAGGACATCAACGAGATTAAGGATAAGTTGTGCAGAATTACGGATAGTTTGCAGGAGTTGGTTGAGCAAAGAGTTAGAATGGGGGATCTCCGTGAATCGACGAATGCATTGTGGGCTGAATATCGTAAACTGACCAGCGCGGATGGGATGCTCCACCGCATACAATCTTTTCAAGAGTCCTGCCCGCGTGAAGAAATAAGAGAGTACATTAAACAAAACACAGAAATGATGCGGGAGTTTCGGAAGGAACATACAAAAGACATTGAACGCCTGCAAGAAGAGAAGGCGGCAAAGGAAGAATTGCAGACGTTCAAAAAGAGGCAATGGGCGGTCATCGGTGTCTGGGGCCTTGGGATTCTCGGTATTTTTATTGCGATGGTTGTGCAGATTTTTTGATCAAAATTAATTAAGGTCCACAAGATGATCCAAGCTTACATACGCTCTTCCGGGCGTAAAGCTTTTAATATCATCCCCTGAAGAAGTTACTTCAAGCAAGTCTATCCAGATACCACTGGGAGTTACTCCAAACTTTCCATGTATTTCCGATACGACTTTGGAGATTTCACTTTGAAGTCTCATCTCTATGAATTCCTTTAAATCCTTGATTTCCTTTATACTTTGCCTTGCTTTCGTCCTGTCAAACTTAATTTCTGTCATCTTTGTTTCCTTTCCTTTTTAATTGCCCCCGGGCAACGAAGAACAATAGAACAAACCAGTTTTGTTTTTAATTGTTGTCGCCCAAGGGCAAACCGTTTAATTAATCGTCCTGTCTTTGTCTTTATTCTTATCTGTCGACACAACTCCCTCTACCAGCACTTTAACTTGTGACAATGTATTTTTAATCAATTTTCCCATCGCCGCAATTATGTACCGATTCGTCTTCACCTGTTTCTCCAGAGCCTCCAACCTTTCTTCTAATAGAGTCACTCTGTCTTTCTCAGTCTCTGTATGCGACATATTGATCACAACCTTTCTTGTGTTTGTAAAAATGTTTGGTCAAAAGACACTCCGTTCTGAATCTACAATTCCATTTGTTGCACCCGGGCTGTATCTTTTCGCCGTAGTTGTTATTTTGCAGATTATTACCAAGCGTGTTCTCTCTGATAAGCCTGATCTTTTGATTTCTTGAAAAGAAGATTCTATCCTCTTCATGGATTTTTGGCAACAGGATATAATCGTCTATCTTTTGATAAATGTCTTCTGCTGTGAGACAAAGCACTTCAGCCAGCTCTTCAACAGTTACGAGGTCTTTGCATTTTTTACATTTCTTTGGTGGGGCGCCGCTGTTTTTCTGAACTTCGAAATGCTCACCGCAGACCGTACATGCAACCGTCCTCTTATAAAATTTGCCCCCATGTTTCGGACAGATTACGGCTGATCCTGTTTTCCTTCGGATTCTGTCCGAATCAAATATGCACCCGCAAGGGAAATAATATAATATCTTTCTCATTCGTTTCTCGCCCTTTTCAGAAGATTTTGGTGTCCTGCCCATGTCGTATAACGTATCAAAAAGCATGTGTCTTAAACAGCCTGTTTTGTCGCTTCCACGTACTCCTGACACATATCGTTCAACCCGTTGGTATGTTTGCTTAAAGAAAAAAGACCGAGCGGCTTGAAAAGCCTTGTGGCAGATGCATGGAAGTGAAACAGGGATATTTTCTGGTCAATCGTGCTCCCTCTTTCTTCTTCAAAACAATCCAAAAAGTTTTTAAACGAGGATGGCCTCAGTATTTCTCTTTGCATTGCTTCAAACGTGATCTCCTTAAATCCTGAATATCCTATCTTAATCTTTTTCAGGCTCTCCTGCCATTTGATCAGGTCTTTGGATTCGTTCACAGCCTGTTCAGTCGAGGACAACGCTATCTTGTCAAGCTCGTCATCGTTCAGGTTTTTCGTGTGCTTTCTGAAATCAATGAATTTTCCTGAAAAGCACAGGTTGGAGCAGGCTATTACCTTTGTGCCCGCACAGATACCGATTGAAAATCGTTTCTCGATAGAGTTTCTGAAGCCGATCTGAATACCATAATCTTTCCGGCCTCTATACTGCCCCTCAAGCGAGTATGTGGCGAACATGTTCTTACCTTCCTTGGTCAGGGTGTATCTTTCTGCAACACGTTTCATATTCAGTTCTGCGACAGCATTATCTATGCTCTCAATTACCGTTGCATGGCTCACCGGCTTCCAAGTTTCGGTGAATTCCGGCTCCGGGATCGACATTGCATCTTCTCTGGTGTATTGTCGTGACATGATTACCTCCTTCCTTTAATTTGCAGGAATGCAATATACGGCAGATATACGACAGAAAGCAAGCCTGCCGGTACTAAGGCTATCGGCCATGAGATCGGCAGGTCTGTCCATACTATAAGGGCTATCGTTAATAGAGCGATTATCCCAATTTGTGACAGGTAGCTTCTGAAGGTCTCTTCCGCTTTTTTTGTATTAAACATAAGCTGGCACCCCCGTTAATTGTTCTATTTGTTTTTTAAATTGTTTCGGGTTTCCGTTTGTTTTGCTTATATGCAGCAAATGAATCGCTCGGCACCGTGATAGATCGTTGGCCCGGAAAAACTCTTTCACGTTCTCGATCTCAAAATGGCTTCTCATTACTCGATTCTTGATAAAAGCTGGTACTTTCCCAGACTTGATGTTTTCTTCAAGAAGTAACATGGAATAGTTGCATTCCAACATAAAATAATTGACCCCACGAAAAAAATATTTGCAGTAAAATGAGTCAGTTATGAACAATAGTTTTTCTCCTGAAGCCTTGCTTTTTAATAGGAAGCCGACGGGCTCCGCCGCATCATGAGATATGGAAAATGGCAACACATCGAATGTTCCGATTTGTATTTTTTCCAATGCTTTTATCAATCTTACACGATGCCCTGATACGCCGAGTGCATTGCGGGTTCCTTCTGTCATATAGCAATTTACACTCGCATCCATGACGTTTCTTACCTCCTTAGAGTGGTCAAAGATGTTCGTGTGAGATTAAGCAACCGGCAACCTGCGATAGTCTGAAATCGAAGGCTTCCCTTATTCTTTTAAAGTTAATCCCACACTCGATAAGAAGTTCACTCTTTTTGTCTGAAATTTTGTAACAATTTCCAGACGACCCGGATGCTATGGTTTTTATTTCCATTTTACACTCATCTATTTTTTTGTATTCTCCACCTATGATCACCATAGCCGAAAAACCCCAACCACCCTGTTTCACTTGAGTCGAGGCCTCCATATCGCACGTCAAAACCACAAGAAAAATCTTTCCCCACGACCATAAATTTTGCGCTGTCTTTCCCGTTTGGTTCCAACAAAATATCTGTAATTTCTGTTTTCATGCTTCCATTAATCAAACCCAAGGCTTGATCCATATTGTCCCCAAAATCTTCTAATATCCCTCCTATCCAATCTTTCTTCCTTTCTACAAATTGGCTCCATAAAGGATAATGCTTTCCGTTTACTTTTATCATGCGACCTCCTTTCTTCTTTGTGCGAACGGCTGATCATAATTCTTCAATCACATGATTTTCATGACCGCATTTCTCGCAGTCAATCCGATCCTCCTTGACCGTTCGGTCAGCATACCGTCCATAGCAAAGGGTATCTTCGGAAAACTGTACCCTTCCGCATTCTTCACATTCAAACTGAATTGCTTTCTCTGCCTCTACTGTCATTTTGCCCTCCTTGCGTTATTCCATCCACCTAAAACGGATCGTCGTCATCTTCTGCAGAAGCATCATCCTTCTCTTCCTGCTTTTCTTCTTTTTTCATGGCGTTCTTCGGACGGCCACGTGCCTGTTCTTTTTTCTCCGGCTTTTCATCCTCCTTCGGATCGTCATCGAAAGAGATTTCTTCCTGATTCGCCTTCTCTTTTATCTCTTCCTGTATCTCTTCTTCTCCCATGATTTCAGCTTCCGGCACAGCCTCTTCCTCCATGGCAAATTTCTGCATGATCGGGTTAGAGTTATCATCCGTTTCGCTGATAAGCTTAACGGCAAGCCGGTTCGTGACAGTTCTCTTGCACATCTGCTGTTTGAAGTCCTTGTGAACAGCGCCTTCTTTATCCGGGTTAATCTTGGATTTTTTCCATGCTGTCCGTATCTCATCCATGGTCATGATTTCCGTTTCAGTGCTGGAGGTGCCGTCTATGTTTTCTCTTGATGCAACAACATAAGCGCCTATAATCTTGTCGTTACTGACGTTTTTGAGGGATGATTTGTGCTCCAAGATGCGTTTGCCGCCGGAAGCATCATATTCAAACTCAAATGTGTCGTCCTCATAAACGACCTGTGCTATCATTCTGTATCCGGTTAGCCTTCTGACCACGTTTCTCTTACCATGATAAGATTCCATGCAGGTTAATTGGTTTCCGTACACGATAAAATAGCATTGTCCCTTGAGCGGGTTCATCCCGAGGACGATCATCCGCAGCAGAGCCCTTGATATGCTTTGAGGCGTGCAAACCTCAAGGGCAGGTTTGTTGTTCTTGTCCTTGGTTTCGCTGAGAATCAGGTTGGCCGCCCGCATGGCATTACCAACGGCATAATTGTCAGGCAGAACCAGATTTCCCTCGTTCACATAGTTCTGTACGGTTGCTTCGACGTCCTTAATAATTGTTTTTGGTGTCAGTGCTTTTGTTTTTTCACTCATAGTGATTCTCTCCCTTCCCATAAAATCATGTTTTTGGTCTTATCGACCACGTTCTCGATTACCTCTATCCTTAATCCCTGATCTCTCAGGAACCCTGTAAAATTCCGATAAAAATCCTCCTTCATGGTTGCCTTGTTCTCCTCCCAGTATTTTCTGAACCGATCCTTTTTATACTCGGATTGTTTTTGCGGATTCTTTGGTCCATACTTCTTTATCTCCTCATCGAAGGCAGCGTCCTGTTGTTTTCGTACCGCCTTACATTCGTTTTTCCACGCCTTGTAGCCCCTTCCGGCTATGATGTAGGCTAACCCCTCTATGTCGTTCCCATCCTGATCGAAAAAGGCTGTGAGCAGCTCAAAGATCAATTCATCTGGCTGCTTCTGGTAGTAGATGGCGGTCAATGTCAGAAAGTCGTACATCCTGTCGGCCATGTTCAGATTCATTGTTGGCATTAGTCACCTGCTCCTTCGTAGGGTAATTTAAATTTTGTTTTTATTTTTTTTGTCATGGGTTCCTTCTCCAAAAAACCTGCCATTAAAAGGAATTCGATAATCATGCTGGGGTTTCTGCTTGTCATCCTTTTCGGAGAGTTCTCTTTAATCTGTTCGATGATCTTCTTCTTTGTCTTCGGCAGATTTTTTGTATTGGACAGGATCTCCATCGTCACCTGCAGTTGTGTCTTGCTTTTGATCTGTGTGCCTGTCTCTGTATTTGATTCAAAGAACACGGTTTCCTTTTTCTCATCAATGTCATTGACTCTCTTTCTGACAATCTCCAGATTCCGCAGTGACTTGCTCGTCAGATCCCCGGTGTTCAAAAAATAATACGCCTGAGCCAAGTCCCGAAGCCTGTGCTCTCCTCGTGAGGTGATGGGCTTTTCCAATACAGCATTGACGTTACTTGTTAGAGCCTTTATCTGCTTTCTGCTCAGGAACCCCTCTACCTTTTCTTCTTCATCCTCATCTTCATTTTCTTCTTCTTCTATCATGCTGCCTCTCTCGATATGTGTGAATGCACATCCTGATCAGTTCGGACATGCTGATGCCTGTTCGTTTCGATTCATTTTTTAACCAGCCGATCTGATCTTCGGGCAGGTACAAATTAATTCGTTTCATGGTGACACTATACATACAAAATATAGTTTTGTCAACAAAAAAATAATTTGCAATAAACTCCCTCTATCAGAGATTGTAATGTCAAAACTCCCTCGTTCCGGGTCCCCGCCTTAAAAAATGCCTCGATCAGAAAGCCGGGCGGCGGCCAAAACTCCCTCGTTCAGGCCCAAAACTCCCTCGTTCAGCCTCACTACTAGGGGCGGTTTTTACCGATTGGGCGGCGGTTCAGTTTCTGAACGGAAAAATCCTGAATTTGATTTATAAAATGAATTGGATTTATTGCATGAATATATAAAGCCATTCATTCAATATCAGATTATGAAACAATAGGCGTTCAATTTTTGAATATTTTGTGCTGGTTTTTTGGCTACAGTAAAGCGCCAATACCTTATTATATAGTATGTTTTGAGCGCATCAAAAAAAACTTAAACTTTTTTGATTTTTTTTTATTTTAAAACTTGACAAGTGCAATAAACCTTGATACAAGTATAACCATGAGCGATAAAAAAACCATAAACCAATAACGGAGGTGTAAAAATGTGGATTTTAAAGGTAACATTTTACGCAGCGTTAATCATTGGGATTTACGCCGCGCTTTTTGCAGGAGCGGCAGTAAATTTTATATCAATTATAAACTAATTATTGGAACACCGGTCAAGGGGAACGCTGAACCGGGATTGAAACCGCCCAAGCCGGGCATCCAAATCAATGCCGGGAGACCGGCACAGAAAAGGAGGTAATAAAATGAAATCATTAATGGAACAGATGGAATGGGATCTGTGGGACTGTATGCAGGATGAATACGGGCCCCACAGGCCCGAATTTTTTCAGTCGACTAATTTGTCGGCTGGAGAAAATTATTCGGTCACAACAAAATGGAGTCGGGATCCCTCCAGAGCAAACAATGGAGGAGAATACTATGAGGACCGGCGCTATTTCGTCGGCCCGAATGGGTCTGTCCATAGCTACAGCAGGTCGCTCCCCTCGCGGGAGCGTGGATTGAAACAGTGGGTGGTTGATTATCAGGTCAAAGAGGCGATGTCGCTCCCCTCGCGGGAGCGTGGATTGAAACGCTTGAACTTTTTCAATCGGAACAGACTGAACATGTCGCTCCCCTCGCGGGAGCGTGGATTGAAACCAGTCTGAAGCGATGGCTTATGAGACACTCTTAAAATCACTGCCCATGTGGGAGTGCGATTGAAATTGTGGTGTGCGCTACAAAGACGCCCCGGTAAATTTATCCCACGAGTCAACTATGGACTGGCAGGTGCGGGGAGCTTTCTATGCCGGGTTTGGCCGGCATCTTTTTTAAAATCATGGATGATTTTAAGATGTCGGTCACCTCGGAGCAGCCCAGGACGGGCTGCGAGAATGAGGCAGAGGAAGTTCCCCGCCACCTGCCCATGGCATAGAACAAATTAGCCGTGGGCTACCCCGGCTATTGACTATGCCGGATGTATGTATTACTTGTATGGTACCAAATTAAAAAGTAACAAACCGATTCACGGAGATATGACATGTTAAAAACCAAAGAAGTAGCGGGAAGTTTTCAAGGTGCCACAAAGTACGTGCTCGACAGTGAGCTCGCTTCAATCGTCAACATTTCAATGCGACTCGAGATGCCGCTGCTTTTGAAAGGAGA
>CAZLHA010000004.1:0-40152 GCA_964559155.1 uncultured Candidatus Bathyarchaeia archaeon
TACAGGACATGAATTTTTATTGTGTTTTGATTCGCTGGGCTGATGTTTGTTTGAAGAGGCTTTTTCTGTATTTGTTTCTTCTTTGGTGGAGTTCTTTGAATAGTACATCGTACTCCTGTTTGAGTAGCAGGTAGGTTTTCAGGTATTCTTGGGCCTGGGGGCTGTTTTTGCGTATTTTTTCTATACGTCCCATGTTTTCGGGGTCTTCAACTTCTATAAGGCTTCTTCCTGGGCTGTCCTGGAGGTCTTTGGTGTATTGCTGTACTTTTCTGTACCGTGGGCTGTTGCTGACTGTTTTTATCTGGTCTTCGATCTGCATGATCTGGGATAAGGCGTATGCCCTTGTAGAAGCCATAATATTAGTATGGAGTTTGGGTTAATGAATCTATGTTATTTTTTCCTTGTTTTTTCGGTGTTCTTGTATTATTTCTTGTATTATCTCGGCGTCTTTGGGGTCTTCTATGAGGTTCTCGAATTCTCTTATCTCGCCGAGTTTGAAGCCCGAGTAGGCTCCAAGGATCCATCCTATGATCATTATCATGTACCATATGTCGCGGGCGACCCAGAGGTTTGTTGTCCAGAGGAAGAATGGGAACTCGAAGGTTAGTCTTTTCTGTATCCCCCAGATGAATATGATCTCAAGCTGATACAGGCTTGCTAGGATTAGTATTCCGCTGAGTATTATTCCGATTATGGATTTCGCGTAGTATTTGCGTATTATCTCTTGTCCCCGGTTTATTTCCATCTGTCTCTTGTTTGTATAGTGTTTATAATTAATAAACGATGGTGACGCGGCATGTTCTGGGCTTTAGCATTGTTGGTTTCAGGTTTGTTTTCTCGCCATTTCTTGTATCTTCTGGTTCATTTTTAGATGGGTCTCGGGGTGAGTTCCTTGGGGGGTCTCTCTTGGGTCTTATACTTTGTCTTGAATTCTTGTCTAATATTATGTCTTAATCGGGGATAAATCTATAAATTTATGCTTAAATTTAAGACTATGATAAGGGGTTTCAAAGGTAGCTTATTCTTAGTGGTATTTCTTGCGTTAATGGTGCCATTGGTACATGGTGGTACTCTTGAGGTGGGAAGTGGCTACGATTATTTGACGATTCAGTCAGCTATTGATGCTGCATCGGACGGGGATACTGTAATCGTTTACTCGGGAGTGTATCCCGAAAACGTTGTTATCGATAAGCCTTTGACCCTTACTGGTGACGGTGAGCCTGTTATAGAGAGCCAGGGTGGCTTGAATGCGGTCTCTATTACGGTTGATGGGGTGGTTTTTCGTGGTTTTATCGTTACTGATGCTTTTTCTGGTGCAGGGGTCTCAGTTGAGTCCAGTGGTAATGTTGTGTCCGATAATAAGATCGAGAATAGTACCTACGGTATATACTTGGTTTCGGGTTCATCTGAGAACGAGATTCATAACAACAACATCACAGATCATACACCCAAAGAGTTTGGTTACGGAATATACCTAGACTCCGGGGTGGTTAATAACCTGATTCACCATAACATCCTAGATTATGATATCGGGTATTCTGTGAACAATGCATTTGATATGAATGACCCCAGTACAAATACTTGGTATGACGATACCGTAAACGAGGGTAACACGTATAGCGATTACTCGGGGGTGGATGCTGATGAGGATGGTATTGGTGATACACCGTATACTATTGATGGCCCCGGTGGTGCTCAGGATCCCTACCCGTTGATGCCGCCTCCACCAGCCTCCGCTCCAACTATTACGTCGGGTAGTTTAACTCACACTGATATTACGTACCAATCCGCTGTTATCCAGTGGACTACTGATCAGGCTTCAAGTGATCACAGGGTGCTTTATGGTTATCAGTCAAACTTGTCGGATGGTGTTTGGAGTGACTACCTTAATGGTACGGACTCTGTCTCAATACAATTAACAGGTTTAACCCCTAACTCAACAGTGTACTATCAGGCATACTCGTATAATAGAGATGATCATGGGCTCTTCTCATCGAGCAATATAACCAGTTTTGATACCCCTAGGGCGCCAATTGTTTGGCACGTAGATGATGACTTGGCTGAGTACCCTGAAGCTGATTATCAGACGATAATGGAGGCGGTTAATGCCTCCATCTCTGATGACGCCATTGTGATTCATGAGGGGTACTATGTTGAGGATGTGGTTCTTGAGAAAAAACTCAACTTAACCGGAATAAATTATCCAAAGATAGAGGCTAACCTCTCTCACGGAGTACACGTGAAATCACAGGGCTGTGTCCTCGAGAACCTGAATATCACCGCTGGGAATAGTTATGATGCTGTTCACATCGGTTATCCGATCGGTTTTTTCTGGAGTAATTGTGGTCAGACGCTTGTTACTGATTGTGAGCTTTTAGATAGCCAGTCCGGGGTCTATGTTAACCCGGGTAGCAATGACTGCAACATAACCCAGTGTAATATTAAGGGAAACGGTGTGGGGGTTCACCTCTATAGGTCAGATAATAACCTTGTCAATGGATCTGATGTTTACTATAACGGGAAGGGTGTGGTTATTCAAGGTGGGAACCAGAACACTGTCTCTAATTCTCGGTTGGTGAATAACTCTGGAGCCTACGGGTTGCAGATTTACGAGTATCCCTGCCAAGATAACCGAGTAGAGTACAACCATTTTGTGAATAATGAGCTCTCCATCAAGGAAAACGTAGTGGGATCAGTGATAACCAGGAACGGATTTAGTGTTGAGAGCAGCCCATCTACGCCTTTTCCATCTAACTACGATGCCATCTCATTGCATCTTGACTCAAGCGGTAGCGAGGTGAGTCATAATACTATCAATGGCAAGCTGTTGGCGGATATGGGGGATCACTCAGGGATTCTTCTGGACTCTGTCAGTAATTGTACCTTGCTTAATAACACTGTCAGGATGATGTACAAGGGAGTCTCTCTAATCAGCGCGGAAAATGTGACCATGAGGGAGAACACGCTCTACCATAATAACTATAATTTTCACATCGAGATGCACTCAAGCTACGCTGGCCCGATTGATCCATCCTTGTTTGTTCATGATATTGATACAAGTAATACGGTTGAGGGAAAGGAGATTCATTACTACGTGGATCAGGATGACTTGGTTCTGAGTAGTGTTACTCTTCCTGATGTGGGTTATCTTGCCGTTGTGAATGGAAGGAATATCCGTGTAAGTGAATTGGTGTTAACTGAGAACAGTCAGGGGATCCTGTTATTCAACGTTGAGAATACCACTGTCGAGAACGTGTATACTTGGGGTAACCACTTGGCTGGAGTTATGGTCTATGAGTCTTCAGGAGTTACCATCGTTGATTCGCGTCTGAAGAACAATGGTGATGATGAATCCATAGGGGATGACTATAGCAGCGTCGGTCTCCTTGGAATACGCAGTGACTCCATCATAGCCAGTGGTTGTGAATTCAGTAATAATGAGCGAATAGGAGTAGAGCTCATTTACTCCACGGACTGTGAGGTAACCGACTCAGAGATAATAGATAATGGAAGAGATACGTTGAGCTCTGGGCACCGTGGGATGGGGATCCGGGTTGACGGTGACTCGCATAGTAACCTGTTTAAAACAAACATCATTAAGGGGGAGACCATTGACCGGCAATACTATGGTATATGGCTAGGATCATCCACAACGGGAAACACCATCTATGATAATGTTTTTGACAACGATCTAAACGCGAGAGACCTGGATGGCGCTGAGAACTGGAACCTCACCAAGACACCGGGTATTAACATTCTCGGCGGAAACTATCTGGGGGGTAACAGGTGGAGCGACTACTCCGGTGGAGACACGGATTATGATGGCTTAGGGGACACGGATCTACCGTATACTGCAGGTGGAGAGATCGGGTCTGGTGGAGATTTTCTGCCCCTTACCACGAGTGACGACTGGGTGAATGACGGTGTTCCACCGACTATTTTCTTGGTTAACCCTGTGGAGGGGATGACTTTATCTGGTGACTCATTGACGATTAATGTTTCTTCCCCTGATCTCGATGTGGATAGATGGTGGTATGTGCTGGATAATGGCCCTGATACTGGGTTCACCCCCGGCGGAGTGGAGTCAACTATCAATGGGTTATCCGAGGGAGATCACACAATAGAGATACACGTAGCGGATGTGTTCGATAACCAAGACCATGAGACAGTAAATTTTGATGTTGATATACCGGAGCCAAGCTCATACCTCCCCCTTATTCGTCCCCCCATGCCCGAAGTACCGCCTGAGGAGGCTGAGTTCCAGATCGCGATAACGCCCCTTCAGTCTATGCCCAGCAGTAGCAGAGCCTTGAGTTTCGAGATATTTGACTCGGATGATTTGCTCAGGAAGAGCTATAGTCTAGATGGTGGTGTGACTGAAAACCTTAACCGGAATATGATATCTCTAGAAAGGCTTACCGTGGGGGAACACTCACTAGAAGTCTACGGTGAATCCTATGATAATAAAATAGGGTATGGTGTGTACAATTTCACGGTTATTCCAGTTAACCTGGATATGTTTGAGACCTATGGACCAGAGTATGTTGATGATATCGCTCTGAGTTTTATCTCACGGGATATGGATTGTATTCTCCAATTTGAGGGATGGGCTGATGAAACAAGTGATGTAGACCTGTACGTTAACAACCTTCTACGGGGTACACCTGGGTCTAGTACCGAGATAGATGATGTGGGTGACGGCGAATATCTTGGCTCCTTTGAATTAGGCGCAGGTTGGAGAGAGTATACTCTTCCCCTTAACCGGAGTTCTCTTGGCTCAGGTGGTGAGAACATATTGTCCTTTATTCATTCAAGTAACCCTGGTGCCTCCACTGGTCTCATTGACTGGAGTATAAGGAATGTAGTCATCCGTTATGATGATCCAATAAACCTCCCCGAGATCCAGGTATCATTCACGGATAGAGCAATAACTATTGGAGACCATGTTGAGGCATCTATCAGTATATCAGGAGTAACCAATCACACCCAGTATGATTCTTATCTGTATTTGATTACTCCTGAGGGGGGTAAATACTATTATCCAGATTTTTCACCGGAGCCGCACCCCCTTGATGATTTATACTTGATGAGTAATTATAATGGAATCGTCCCAGGGCAATTTGAATCGAGTAGATTTAATGAGACAGGTCTCCTGAGACTGGTGGGGAAGGTCACTCTGAAAGGTGATACTACACCGCTCTCGCTCAGTAATGATAACGCGTATTTTCACGGTAATAGTAGTGTTAGGCTTTTCCTGAGCCGTGACCTGTTGACTGATGGGGCTCCATTATCGATTGGGTACGCGTATACGAACCCAGATCGCCTGATGAATAACAGTATCCAGTTCTCCGTGGAGGATCCCAACGAGAACCGGGTCTACTACCCGGAGGGCTCAAGCTATGCTTCAAGCACCAAGCTTACCGCTAGCGACTCTGGTTACGTAGATTTAGTTGAGACTATTATTACCCCGGACTGGGTGAATGGTACGTATATTATACGTGCGTCTCTTTTCGACCAGAACGATACGTTGCTGGATGATGATCTGGCGTTCTTTGATGTGGCGAGAAACCCTGTCGAGTTAAGAGGTCGCCTGATCCACTCCGAGATAGACGGGGATATTGTCTACTCTGAGGTCAGGGTACGTGATGCTTACACGCTTGAATCCGTGTATACGAAGATCACTGATGAGGAGCATGAGACTTACTCTATTGTGTTGGCTCCTGGTTTGTACGTATTATCTATGGAGGTGTATTCTAATACGAATCATTACTATGTGTCTCATCCAAGTGTGGTTAGGGTTGGGGCTGAACCTGTGGTGTATCATGATATTGATCTAGGGTACAGTAACAAAGTGATCGATGTAATGCCCTCTACCCAGATTGGTGTTAATTGGTGGGAGACAGATGAAACTCAGAAAAACCTGTTGTATAGTGATGAACTTGACACCATTTTAAACCCATTCTCGTATAATCCAAGATATGTTCCCGTACAGGATGCGGGTTCTCCCTGTTCCAAACCCATAGTGTATGTGACCGTAGATTTCGGGGATACTGTGCTCTCCGACCTATTAGACGAGTACCCGGGCGATACGCAGGGTACCTTGAATCGGTTCTTCTCTGCGAAGCTAGCTAACATGGTTAAGCGGTTCTCTCCGGGGGTTAAGGTGAATAGTTTCGCTGGTCTCTATGATGGCCTGGAGGAGTTAGAATCCAATATTGAGGAACAGGGAAACGCGGGTGAGTATCTTTCCTCAAAGGTCGGTTTCGAGTATCTGCTAAGCTTAAAACTGGATTCTCTGGGAAACACCTCGATCGTGTCCGGTACCCTGTATGATCTTGATAACGCATTGGTTGTTGGCAGGCAGCACGTCACTGAGTCCATTGATATGGGGATATTCAGTGTAGCAACAGGTTTCGGTGACCTAGGGCAGGTTATTAACAGCTGGGAGATATCTCATTCCCTACCACCAAGGGACCCTAGACTGGTAATAGATTTATCAAAGGATAGTGTGACTGCTGAGCAGGGACAGAATCAATTAACCATAACTGTTACTGCGACTAATTGTAAGGGTGAACCAGTTGAGGATATGAATATTTATTTCTCCCCGGCTGGTAAGGCTATCTCAGGCTCGGTTCCTAGGGGTAGGGTTGAGGCGGATGGGGAGACTGGGGGCTATGTTTACGCCAAAACTAACGGAGATGGGGTGGCTCAGGCGACTTATACCCTGTACCGGGGGATTAACTCTGATACCGAAGAGATCGATGTTCACGCTGTCGGCAGGGGTAATAAGAGGGTTAAACGAACGGCACGGTTTGATATCAATGGGGTGACGCTGCAGGCTTGGGCCGAGGAAAGCAACCTTGGTCCCTTGGAGGAGACAACTATTCATGTGAAACTCTTCTCAAAGCAGGATGGCGAGGAGGTTCCACTGGCTGGGAGAAAGATATACTATGATGACTCTGATATCAGGGACAGTAAGCTTCTCCCTTTGGGTGAGACTGAGGGTGGGCTACTGGTTACTGATGCGAATGGTGAGGCGAGGCTACGTTTCATCGCTGGTGAAAAGGAGGGCCAGATCGGTGTCCTGTTCAGATATAACCTCGAGTTGAATGATCCCCAGTTCCCCGGTTTCGCGATGGGGGATCACGTGGTGGATAAGGCTATACTGGAGGTCAAGGCTGACGAGTTCCTCGTTTATATTACCTGGGGTGAGGATGTCAGTTGGAGCTATAACTGGTATCGGGAGCATCATTATGATGGATGGAAGAAAGGCGAGTACCATTACTCGATGAAATCAAAGACGATCTGGGATAGACAAGGGGGTAAAGAGGATAGTGACTCATCCTTCATTTTTGATATCAGTAATGATTTTTATGAACATGAGAATCATGCGTGGACTACTTGTGATGGTCACTGGTTTGAGGGGGATTACTACTGTGATGATTACAGGTTGTTGTCTGAGGATGAGTACACGTCAGTAAGTGATAGTGGTAGAGTGGTTGGTGAGTTCGACGAGACCACCATCAATATGGTGTTGAAGAAGGATGCTCAGGATAACCTCTATGTTAGAATTAACCCGGTAAATATTCCGTTCAGGTTATCTGGTCAATATATGCTTGACTCTGTGTACTCGTGGATTGACTATGAGCATTTCGAGGACGAGCGAACGGGTGATTATTATAAGGTTCAGATAGGTAGCGGCTCGGTTCCAAGACACTATGATTATGATTACTCTGGTAAGAGTATGCGTCCATACACGGAGCTTACGAGTCTAGATGTTCTGTACCGGCACCCCGCCTTGAGGGGATACCCTTCATACTGGTATGGCCCGGGTTTCAGGAGGGGGGTTATCAAGATTGAGAAAACTGGTGAGTCTACCTACAAGCCGTATAGGTATAAGTGGGGGACCTCTACGAATTTTGAGGACTCATTTTATGGCTCATACGGGGCTCGGAGTGTTTCAAGGATTTTTACTATTAGGGTGATTAAGCGATGAGAAGAATATTATTATTGGTATTATTGTTGACGCCGACCTCAATTATCGAAGCCGAGGTGCTATCCACGTGTCCAGAACAGTGCGGAGGGTACTCGAATATTCAAGCAGTGATTAACGAGGCTGAAGATGGGGATACTGTGTTGCTGGAGGAGGGGGCTTATACTGAAAACATAGTGATTAACAAGTCCATCGCCCTAATGGGCTCTGGATCCGGTGCTTTTCTCGTCTCATCTGGTAGGGGTCCGGTGATCTCTGTTGTTGTGGATAATGTGACTGTCTCATCTTTGTCTGTAGGGTACGCAGTGAAGGGTGTGGAGGCGGTGGGTTGCCGGGGGTTGCGGGTTGAGGACTGTGTCTTCGTGAATAACAGCGTTGGTGTTTCTTGTGTTGAGACAGTAGCTGCCGAGGTTCGTGGGTGTTCTTTCTCCAGTAATAGTTATGGATGCGTCACGGTGATGGACTCTGTGAATACCTCGATTAGTTCATGTGGTTTCAGTGACTGTGAGCTGGGTGTGGGGTTGATGCGCTCCGGTGGCAACAAGGTGACTGGAAACATGTTTAACGGGGTTTCTGTGGCCTTGAGGATGGATGGCTCTCATGAGAACAGGGTGGAGATGAACCGGTTCATCGGTGTTGAGAAGGCGGTTCTACTGGTTGATTCATCTGGTAATAATGTCTCGGGTAATGTATGCGTTAATACCTCTACTTTTATTGGGGCTTATCTCTCGTCGAAGAATCTCTTCCAGGATAACAATGCTACTGGTGAGGTTTTTGCCAGAGATAGTTACTCGTATGATAATTCTTACTTGTTCGGGGAGGCGTTGGTGTCTGGCAGCTTTTTTAATCTAGGGTTGCTGGGAGGCGAGGCTCCGTCTGGTTACCGTGGTAGAAGCCCTGTTTTTAACCTCACGTTTACTGGGGATGTAAGGGAGGGGGAAGCCGTGGTGGTTTACCCTGTGGAAGAGGAGGAGAGACTGGGTTTGTACCGTTTAACGGGGGGTACCATGGATCTGGTGTCTGCTCCAGAGGTGTTTAATGGCTCCCTGGAGCTACGGGGGATATTGAGTGACTCTGGACTCTACCGGGTGCTTGAAGAGTATGATACTGTTGCACCGGTGGCACGGTTTGAATGTAACTCCTCTGTGACGCAGAACTCTACAATGGTTTTTGATGCCTCTGCTTCCACGGATAATGTCGTTGTGGTTGAATATCGCTGGGATTTCGGTGATGGGGTAGTCGGTGTGGGGGAGAAGGCTTATCACAGGTATGATGAGGTTGGTGAGTTTAATGTCTCTTTGAGGGTACTGGATGGGATGGGGAACGTGGATACCGTTAGTAGGGTGGTTTCTGTGGTGGGATTGGAGACAGTGGATGAGGGTGGGGGCTCTAGGTGGCTGTATGTTGGATTGATCGTGATCTTGGCCGGTATAGTCGGTTTGGTGTATATTCGTATGAAGTCCAATGAGGGTTATATGTAATAAAGCTGGTTGTTTGATTCATAGTCGAGTGTCATAAAGAGAATGAGATTATTTTATTTCGCAGTATTCCTGGTGTTTTACTACGAGTACCGGGGCTGTACAACTATTGACTACTTGTTGACTCACTGAGCCTAGCATCCATGTGAGTAAGCCACCTGTTCCCCTGTTGCCGACCACTATGAGGTCGCTGCCTCTGGCTTTAGTTGCCTCTGTGATGGTCTTGGCTGGTTTACCTTCCATGACAATGGGCACTGTTTTGAGGTCTGGGTGCCTGTGTTTGATGTCTTGGTCTGTTTTTTTGAGCATTTGTTTGTAGCTGGTTCGTAGGTCGTCTTGGTACTTGGGTAGGTAGGCTGGTAGGGCGTCTTCTGTTAACATGGGTGGCGGGTAGGGGGCTACTGTCAGGATGGTGAGCTCTGCTCCGTCATCTACGGCTATCTGGGACGCTACTTCAAGAGCGTGGAGACTGGGATCAGATCCATCAATAGCCACTAAGATGTTCTTAAACATACAAACACAATAGACATGGTAGTATATAATTATGAATTAGATTTAATCTTCGAATACTTCCGCTACTTTTTCTTGTATGTTGGGCATCATAATCCAAAAAGTATTCCAGTTCTTTTTCATTTAGTCTTCTATTACGAACAACGTCATATCTCTAATCCAAATTATTGACTCTAGCATAAAAATAACCTCAGCATCCAGATTCACCACAGACATGGTACAGGCTCATATTCATAAGCTGCTTTCATCGACCCTGATAAAGACCAGCTACCTCGGGGAACCTGATTTACTCTGCATCCTCCACAGGTACAATAAACGACCTAAAAACCACCACACCACCAAAAAGTTCACTCACACAACTGGAAAACACCAAAAATGCTACCAAAAGCATGAAAAAACAACACTCAAACAAAATATATACATCACCCAAGAACACGACAAGCATTAACCAACTCAAGAAAAAACCAGAAAAGTATACACCAGCCCCGGGGTTTAAAAACAGCCCCCCGCATATACCCCCACTCTAACACAGAGCTCTACAGACGGAGGTGCAAAAATGAAAGGAACAGTAAAAAAATGGCTTGACTTCAAAGGCTTCGGATTTATAAAAGTAGAAGACCAGGACGACGATGTATTCGTACATCACAGTAGCTTGGCGAACACTTCATATCTAAAGAAAGGCCAAGAAGTTGAGTTTGAGATCGAGGAATCCCACAAGGGGCCTCGCGCAGTAGACGTAAAGATACTCTACTAAACTCACCCACATAATTATAATAACAATAAACTAATTATCATAAATTATCTATCACAAATTATACATAGAAACAATACCCTTTATTAGTCATCAAAGCATTATATATAGTGCTCTTACCTGAGAGCGTTATTAAAAATGGAAACTGAATACGGATCAGAGTGGCAATCATACACTGTAGAAATAATGAAGACACTCCACGGATACGAGAACCCCAGCTACAACCCAGAAACAGAGAGCTTGGACCTAGAAACAATGGAAAACGACCAGAAAAAAGTACTACGAGTAATGATGGACGAGGATGAGGAATCAAGCCCCATCTACATCAAGACACTGGAAGCCACCCTCGAAGAAATCGAGGAAACCGACATAGACCAGTGCCTACTACTGGGAAAACGAATCACCAGCGCAAGCAGAAGACTGGTAAAAGAAACCCCAACATTAGACTACCTAACACCCGATGTTTCACCCCACTACAGAGTCAGCGAACTCGTATACACGATACAGAGCAAGACCCTGGATCTATGTAAACAAAAATGCGGAAAAATCCCCCAGGGAAAAGACGACTGCAAAGGGATAGTAAACGGGGAATACCGGTGCCAGGTAAGAAAACTCAGCGATGACGCAACCTTCCACGCAGAGATGAAATGGGGCAGCGTACTCAAAGAAGACGTTAAAGCCCTCATAGAGCTAGAGGAACAAATACAAGAAGAACTGGAAGCCGAAAAAGCCCTGGAAGGCAAGGAAACACCTGAACTCACACCTCAATAAAACACCCCATCCATATCATAGAACCCTTTCTAACTCTACACTTCTTGAAACCGGTTTAATAACAGTAAACCCTAACATAGAACCATGACAATCGTACCAGAAGGAGAATTCAAGGTAACCACAACCCCTACCATACCCGGATACCGCGTCACCCACGTATACGGTATAGTAAGTGGGCTCAGCCCAAGAACCAGAGGCGTAGGCGGAGTACTAAAAGGAGCCCTCCAGAGCATAGGAGGCGGCGAAATAACCGCATTCACAACCGAGATAGAGAAAGCAAGAACCGACGCAGTAGCCCGAGCAATACAAAAAGCACGCAACATGGGCGCCAACGCCCTCATAGGACTAGACCTAGAGACCAGCGACCTGGGAGAAAGTTACATAACCCTAGTATCAGCAACAGGCACAGCTGTAAAAATAGAAAAAGAAGAATAAAACTACCAGTCATCACGTCGGTTTTTATCATCTCGATCCTCGAGATCAACGTTCACAAAAAGATTCACTGTCCCACGAAGACCCTTTTTCTCATCCCGTGTAATACGTTCACCCTTCAAGACCCTACTGGCACCCATAAACAATCCTCACTCCGGTTACAGATTTAAGAAATATGAACCCAGAATACATATCAACCCTAAACGTAGCAATCAAGCTCAGCGATAAACTCGGGAACCCACATACTCCACATCTCCTCAAAACCACAGCACTCGATCTCCCCGTCAATCTCATGCATTATACGATCCAATGTCCTAAGACAGACAAAAACATCCTCCCCTGGATTAGGCTGATAAAGAAACTGACATTCAAGACAACACCCAGGAGCCTCATAGGGGAAAACATTTGAAAATACTCTATTAACCATGAATCAATACTCGGCTAAAAACGATAAAGAGATGCGTGTGCGTCAAGAGCACAAAAACAAGGTGACAATGAAAACCTACACACAAGCAACTTAAACACGGGAAAGAGAATAAAGAAAACACTAACTCCTAGCCCTCTGTTTAAACCAAAAACAAGAAAACGATTTAAGAACAATTCTCAATTACGAGCTGGAAAAGAGATGTATCAGAGAAAACAGATCGTGGCAGTCCTGAGAAGCAACGGCTACAAGGCAACATCCCAGCGAATAGCCATCGCTCAAACAGTCCTGAGAAGCCATGAACACCCATCAGCGGAAGACATCCACGAAGAAGTACTAAGAATACATCCCACAGTCAGTCTCTCCACCGTATACAATACTCTCCACCTATTGAAAGACATAAAATTTCTACGTGAACTAACCTACAAAGGAACCACCAGATACGATCCAAACCTAGAACTACACATCAACTTAATATGCGAAGGCTATGGAACAATCCAGGACATCGAAGCCAACCAGATAAAAGACTTCATCGACGAGATATCCCGGAGACAGGGCTTCGATGTGACCGGTCAACACATCGACATCTACGGAACCTGTAAAAAGTGCAGAATAAACACGAATACCTGAATTGATTAATTATTAATTACCTTTATCAACCACCAACCCGGATTTTAACCTAGCCAAAAAGGTGAATTTAATGGAAGAAACAATAACACCAAAACTACCCCTAATCGGGGAGAAAGCACCAGAATTTGAAGCACCCACCACACAGGGAACAATAAGATTAAGCGACTATGAAGGCTCATGGTTAGTACTATTCAGTCACCCAGCAGACTTTACACCCGTCTGCACAACAGAGTTCATGGCATTCGCGGAGATATACCCAGATCTACAGGAGAGAAACACAGAATTACTGGGGCTCAGTGTGGACAGCACAAGCAGCCACATCGCCTGGGTACGTAACATCGAGGAGAAGATGGGAGTAAAAATACCGTTCCCCATCATAGCGGACCTCAACAAAGACGTAAGCAGCCTATACGGCATGATCCACCCAGAGCAGAGCAAGACCGAGACCGTAAGAACAGTATTCGTCATAGATCCAGAAGCCACACTACGACTAATACTATACTACCCACTAACCACAGGACGAAACATGAAGGAGATCCTAAGGATCATAGACGCCTTACAGACAACAGATGAACACGGAGTAGCCACACCAGCAAACTGGGAGAAAGGAAACCCCGTAGTAGTACCACCACCCCACACAGCAGAAGACGCTGAGAAACGGGTCAAGGAAGGCTACGACTGTAAAGACTGGTACCTCTGCTTCAAGGACCTGTGATAACGTATGCCATGCGTGTCTCCTGACGGCAAACCCACTACAAGCGGGTTGAAAACCCTAAACGCAGTTAAAGACGGGGCAAAGACCCCCAAGGAGATATCAGAAGCAACAGGTCAAGCCATGTACAGGGTAAGAAGCGGGTTACGGGAGCTGGTGAAAGCCGAGTTCCTCACCGAGACGAGTGGCGACTACGATCTGACTGATAAAGCCAAAGAAGTGCTATAATACACTCCCTTTTTTCTATCAAGTTTTTTTCATCTGGATTATATGGAAATATCTGCCTATTATTAGGAACACAATAGACCAGACAAAAAGCAACATAATATTAATCTGCCAACCAAAATATGAGAACTCTCCCATCCCTAATCTAAAGAGATCTAGTGTATGGGTTAGCGGAGAAAGTAATGCCGCGTAGATAGCAATATCAGGCAACTCACTCAACGGAATAAACATACCGCTCACAAACATCAAAGGGATCCTCACAAGGTTAAACGGCATCATTATCTCACCTGGACTCTCAGTGGGTATGGAAGCGAATAATATTCCAAGAGATGAGAAAACCAGTGATGATAAAATTATTCCTGAGATAAATGCTCCTAGGTTAAACAATGATTGACCAGTAATAACTATCCCCAAACTCGCTGATAGAAGAGTAACGAATACGCCAAATATCATAACTCCCATGGCTTTTCCCCAAAGTACAGATGATAGGCTAATAGGCGCGGAGAGAAATCTATCGAAGGTTCTCATACGCCCCTCCATGGGGATAGATGATGGTCCTATGCTGCTACTGGCCCAGAATACTGTCTGTGCAGAAAGTACAGGAATAAGCCTCTCCACAGGCATTCCACGACCTACACTGAGCTAAAAAACAAGGCCAACGGGAAGAGTATACCAAACATTAGACTAGGAGGTCGCAGATAGTAGACCCTCATATCATTTAACGTGATGGCCCAGCTCCTCTTAAATTCATCAAATAATGTTACTTTACTCATCTTCGACCCTTTTTTCCTTTGATTATCTCCTTCTTCATCTCTTTTCCAGTAAGATCCAAAAACACATCCTCTAAGCTAGCCCCACGTGTGTTCAATGATAAAATATCTATGCTATTTTCCTCTATTAACTTGCATAATCCTCTCAGAGTTTCTTTCGGGTTGCTTGTGACTAATCGAAGCTTATCTCCCCTCTTCTCGTTATCTATGACCCCGGGCAGTTCATCCAATGTTGTTGTATCGCTGTGGTTTTCGAATGATATCTCAATCGATTGACTTCGCTGCATAGCCCATTTCAGTCGCTCAGGTGTGTCTATTGCCGCTATCTTTCCTCTGTTAATTACTGCGATTCTATCACACATCTGATTTGCTTCTTTCAGATTATGTGTTGTTAGAAACACTGTTAATCCCTCCTCGTTCAGGCTTCTGATCAGATCTCTTATCCCTCTAACGCTCTTGACATCCAGCCCCGATGTGGGCTCATCAAGATACAATATCTTAGAGTCATTCACTAAAGCCATGGCTATGCAGACTTTTCGCCTCATACCCCTGCTATAGCCCTCAACTTTCTCATTCTTTCTATCATATAACTCAAATCGGTCAAGAAGTTCTCTATTCTTTTTATCCCGTTTCTCCTTTGGGATGCCATATAATTTACCGGTGAAATCTAGATTCTGCCAAGCAGTTAACTCCGTATAAATATTACTTATATCCGGTACGATTCCCATTAAGGTTTGAGCGGCCACTGATTGTTTCATTATATCATATCCCATTATCTCCGCTGAACCAGAACTCGGCAATGAGATCCCTGTTAACATCCTAATAGTGGTTGTTTTTCCTGCTCCGTTTGGCCCTAGAAAACCAAAGATCTCTCCCCGATCCACACTGAAACTAATGTGGTCAACTGCGAGAAAGTCTCCGTAATATTTTGTTAATTCTTTTGCCTCAATTGCATAACTCATGATATTCATTTTATTTGAGATCCTCAATCAGGTTGATCTTGATCTCCTTTGTCTTCAATCGCCATAGTTTCTCGGGGGCTCCTCCGCCCTCCTCAAGATATCCTGATACCTCGATTATTTCCCCGTTTCTCAACTCTCCAAGGTGGTAGTAGAGGCTGGATTTTGCTAGTGTCTCACCTCTGTCAACTATTTCTTGGTATATCTCCTTTGTTCCCTTTTCTTCGTGTCCTATGATGGCTATAATATCCCATCTAATTGGACAGTGGAGGGCCTTGAAATATTGTTGAAGTTGTTGAATCTTGTTTGTTTTCGGGTTGCAGTGGCCACCATTACAGCACATGATACATTGTAATATTATCAAAAAACTTATAAAATTATTGCATGGTATGTAATATGATTGAAATGTCTGATCATGAATGCAAAGGCTGCGAACACTCTAATAACCTGAAAGGCTGTGCACAACACCACGTTGAAACCGCTAGAAAACTAATCAAGGAAGGAAAACTAGAGGAAGCAGATAAGAACCTCAAAGGCATACAAGAACACCTTAAGGAATAACCGCTTTTTCAACCACTAAATATTTTTATGGCGAACTTTTATGAAAATCAAGGATTTCGAGTTTAGCCTCAGGGAATTCGGGGGAAGCCTTGGAGACTTCGGTACACTTACCTGTATAATGCCGTTAAGAGAAAGATTGTATCTTTAGGTGAATAGATTGAGTTCGATACGTGTTAATGACTTAACCAAGATTTGGGGTGAGGTCAAAGCAGTTGACCACATTAGTTTCAGTGTGGATCGGGGAGAGATCTTTGGTTTTCTAGGGCCAAACGGAGCAGGAAAAACAACCACCATCAAGATGTTGGTGGGTTTAACCAAGCCCACCCGTGGTAGTGCATATGTTGCGGGCTACAATGTCACGGATAGTATCAGGATGGTAAAACAGCGTATAGGCGTTGTTCCAGAGCGATCAAATCTATACAATGAACTCACTGTAACTGAGAACCTCAGATTCGTATCAAAATTATACCATGTACCCTCTGAGGAACGAGAGACTAGAATAACGGAACTCCTCGACCTCTTTCAATTAACAGAATACAGGGATAGAGACTTCGCTAAGCTCTCAAAGGGATTAAAAAGGCGAGTCGTTATCGCCGCAGCCCTGATTCACAATCCTGAAATTATCTTCCTAGACGAACCAACATCCGGTCTCGACATAATGAGCGCTAAGAGATTAAGAGAAATAATATCAGACCTAAGTGAACAGGGTGTAACAATATTTCTTACAACACACTATATTGAAGAAGCAGGGGTTCTCTGTGATCGTATCGCCTTACTTGTGAAAGGTAAAATAGTTGAGATTGATACGCCTGAAGGTTTGAGGAGCATTGTGCAGGATACACCAATCCTCCGCATTAATTATCAAGGAAAACTAGACCAGAGTTCCCTCAATGAAATACATGGTGAACAAGTCTCCTCCCTAGATGGTGAATTATCAATCCTAACAAAAAACATACACGCGACACTAGAATCCCTGTTCACCACAAAACAGGATATAACAATACAGAACATTGAGACTATAAAACCAAAACTTGAGGACGCATTCATACAATTAACAGGGATCTCCCTTGAATCCATGCGTGTCGAGAAGGAGGGAAAACCATGAACCTATTCGAGGAGCTAGAAGGAATCATGGCCATACTTGAGAAAGACCTACGGGCATACTACTTCAAGCCACCAAACATCAGTTGGGGAATACTCTTCCCAGTAGTATTAGCTCTTAGCTTCACCCTTAGAAACCCCGAGGGGCTCACTGATCTTGCGCCAGGATTGATTGCAATGGCTGCTCTTTTCGGGACCACCAGCATGGAGGCTATAGTTATTACTTTTGAGAAACGGGTTGGCGCTCTTGAACGGCTTCAACTCGCGCCACTGAACTCCGCCTCGATTATAGTGGGAAAGCTACTAGGGGGTACTGTTTTCGGGTTAATTATATCATCCGTGATGACTGGTATAACCATAGTATTTCTAGGTGCAGAGATCTCCAACCCCTTCCTGTTTATAGTGGTGCTCCTTTTGACTAATCTTGTGCATTCATCATTGGGGGCATTAGTTGCTGTCTCCGTTAAGGAGGTTTTTGAGGCGCAGACTTTGAGTAATTACTTCAGATTCCCCATGATTTTCCTCTGCGGCGTATTCTTACCCTTGGATGAGATGCCATTTATTCTGGGGATTATCGGGAGGTTTCTGCCTTTAACTTACTCCGTTGAGGTTCTTCGTGGGTTAATGCTAGAGAAAGGAATTATTATCCTTGATGTAATTATACTGATAGGGTTTAGCTTAATTTTACCATACCTTTCTATAATTCAATTTAGGAGAAATCAAGAATAGTTTTTTAAAAAAATACTTTTTAAACCCAATTTTCATCTTAGAAAATGTTAAACCAGCTTAAACACTCATCTATTCAAACTTAGGAGAGACTAAATTGAATATTACACCCGAAGAGGTCCATAAAGAAGCATGGAGCAAAGGAGTAGAAGCCTCAAAACAGAACAAATATGATAAATACGCTATCTACGCGACGAGAATACTTGCAGTACGACACCCAGAAACATATCTAAAAGCAGATACTCGATTCATAAACCATATCACTACTAATCGCGGATACAGCAACAGCTACCGGGTAAAAGATGTACACAGCAAAGAATTCTTAACTGATATGCAGTTCCGAAAGTATCCTTCATTCAGTTTTGATCAAGTAGATTTCAATGAATTAGATACCGTGAAATTCAGTGAACTCTATCCGGAGGATTATCCCGTATTATCTTATCTGGATAGGCGTATGCTTCCCGTTGCCACCACTTTGAAGACTAGAAACAACAAGTTAACTGAGCTTGAAAAAGTGGCGTTACTATACCAGAAACATCGCGTTCAGAGACAGGGATATGATGATTTATACATAATTCACTGTGATAATGAGCAAACCTACCTCTCAAATAACGAGAAAATCTTATCCTCCTCCAGTGAAAAAGTTGACAGCATTGACGGGGATCCGGTACTGATCTTCAATCAGGATAATGTCTGGTATCCCCTGATGCGGAGAGATGACTCAGCCCAACACCCAAAACTGCTTCGCATAGTCCAAAAATATGCCTTGGATAACGTAACACCCAAACTGACCGATTTTGAGGAAAAAATGATAAACATCCTCCAGGAGACCACGAAACTTGATAATAAGCAACAATTGTTCATGGCAGAGATATGCAGCCTCCGAAGCACAGGACGACAAACATGCACCACTCCCTTATCCGAATGGTTCCCCTTACACAGTTTATGGGATACCGCACTACCCGCATCAAAAGCAAGAGCATGGCAATATTATGGATACTTGGAACAGATACTCATAAGATCAAACAAATTGAGCCCCATAGCCGCCTACCTAGCTGCCCTAAGTCTAAACTCTGAGGGGTACGATAAACTGGTCACCATAAACAAGGAATGGGTAGGAAGAGTCGCGTTACCAAACTATGGATACGTCTGGGGGCACCTCTGGGACGAGTGCCTAGTAGAATACAGTATAGATGAGTCCTTCAGGACAAGCGCAGGTCACTGCATGGTACAGGCAATGATAGACAGCGCGGTACTGGAGATGGTTGACATAGACAACTATATGATGGAGGGCGAGGTACCCGGCAGTCACCACTATGTATGGATACCTGAATACGAAGCCACTTTTGATAATAACCGCCTCAAGATATCAATGAACAACGTGATACTGGACTGGCCGCGGGGAAACAAGGTGCTGGCTAGGTTCCACCATGATGGGAAATTCTGTTCCCCCATAGCCGGGGGAGAGTACAGCGGAAGCTTCAGCCCCGAGGAGTGTGTCGCTGAGATAGATAAACTAGCCTCCACATATGGAAACACGATCCCCATCTACGCTAACGGCGAACACGAGACCAAACCCACTGTAAAAAACCGTAACGATCGCGCAATAACAGAGGATTATCATAAACTGCTGGATGAGGAATGGGAGAATCTACAGCTTCCATAAAGGAGAAAAAATACATGATGAATCTAGGGGAAGCTGAACACGTCAAGATAACAGCCGTCGTTGTGGATGATGCGGGCTATGATACCGAGTTATGGGGAGAATTCGGATTATCCCTTCTTGTAGATGTAGAGAACCAAGAAGAGAAACTAAGAATACTTGTAGACACTGGGTTAACTTCAATGCCGCTAATTCACAATATGCAGAAACTAGGAGTAGACCCCGAGAGTATAGACCAGATATTCCTCACCCATTGCCACTATGATCACACAGGTGGCTTAGGCGGCTTAACAGAGGAAACCAGAGACGGAGTAGAGATCATAGCCCATCCAGAGATATTCAGGAAATGCTACGTTCTCCACCAGGATAATAGATACATTGGAATACCAGACCGAAGCAACAGGAAAAAAGTAGAGAAAAACGGTGCAAACTGGGTACTAGTAGAAGAACCATACAAATTCATGGACGGAGTAGCCACAACAGGCCAAGTACCCCGACTAACCAGCTATGAGCCCCTAGAAAATGTGCACATAGAAGTAGATGGGGAATTTGTGCAGGACCCTGAACTAGACGATATAAGCCTAGTAATAAATATCAAGAACCGTGGACTGGTCATCGTAGCCGGTTGCAGCCACGCGGGAATAGTCAATATAATGAAACAGGCCAGAAAAATCACTGGAGTTGATGAAATAGTCGGTGTTATTGGTGGATTCCATCTCAGAGTAGCCGATGAGGAGCAGTTAACGAAAACCATCACGGAGCTGGATAAAACAGAAACGGTCTGCGCTGGTCACTGCACGGGGTTTGACGCCATGAAACGTATATCAGATAAAATGGGAGAACGCTTCTCCTTACTACAGTGTGGTAAAACCCTAGAATTCAATCAATAAAGTAGCTATTTTTCTACACAGATATCCATAATCATCAAGGAATAGATCTTGGCGAAATCAAGATGAGTCTTAATATCTGCCCACTCATCGGGTGCATGAGCATTTCCTCCACCTGGACCAAACGCCATAGAAGGAATACTAGCTATATTAGTGAGGTAACTGGTATCATTACTGCCACTGGCCCCCAGTGGTTTAAGCTCATAACCCATTACCGTGTTTGTAGCCTTCTCGGCTGACTTGAAAAGAGGATGCGTTACAGGGATCTCACTGGGCGGTTTGGATAACGGACTAGTGATGAGTGCCTCAAGTTCCTCATCTTTACTCCCAAGTTTTCTCACAATGTTTTCAACATCGCTTACGACTTTCTCCGGCTTCATACCGGGTATGGTTCTGACATCACATATCGCTTCACAGGTTTCTGGGATTATGTTATCTTTGGTTCCACCCTTGATTATGGTTCCAGGCGCTATCGTTGGATCAGGTAATATACTGTGCTTAGGAAAACTGAATTTTGTCTCATTAATAGCTAGTAATAGTTTGCTCATCTTTAGAACCGCGTTTACACCGAGGTGGGGTCTGCTGCTATGGGCTGCTCTCCCCTTTACCTTAATGTTAAGCAGGGTTCTTCCACGTACTGCTGGTCTGGCCATTATTTTTCTGTCTCTGGTAGAGGCTTCTCCAACTATCGCCATATCAACATCCTTCACGTAGCCTTTCTCGCATAGATACTTGGTTCCATAACGACCGAAATACTCTTCATCCGCGACCGCGTGAAAATGAAAATCCCCTAACAGCTCTAGCCCTGTATCCCGTATAGCCTTAACGGCTATCATTGCTGAGGCTAACGCTCCTTTCATATCCCCACTACCCCGGCCATATACCCGGCCATCTTTTACCTCGCCGCTGAAGGGATCCACGGACCAATTATCCCTATCCCCCACAGGTACAGTGTCCATGTGACCATTCCACAGCAAGTTACCTCCTTGTTCCTTGCCCTCCAGCACACCGAGAACATTCAATCTATTCTTACCTGACTCCACCAACTCTGTCTTGAAACCAAGACCTTCAAGCTTATCAACAACATATCCTGAGATCCCCTTTTCATTTCCCGGTGGATTCTCGCTGGGGATTCTCACCAATTCTTGAATTAACTTAACGAGACTAGACTCTAACCCCGTTACTTTTTCCAATACTCTTTTCTCAATAGACGAGTCAACCAAGGTAGCCGCCAATTAAAGATTACAAAGTATATATTTTACTGCTTGCTCATGAAGAGTATATCTGCCGTCACCATAAATACCCCAAACACCAAATATTACTCGATGAGGATAGCAGTAATCGCTGATGACTTAACAGGTGCACTAGACACTGGTGTACAGTTCAAACAATGGGGCTATGAAGCTAAAATAGTAGAAAACCCTGATAACCCCAAGGCACAGGCAGTTATTATCAATACAGACACACGAAACAAGACCCGGGATGAAGCATATCAAATCGTATACAATATAGCTGAACAACTAAGAGAATATGATATAATCTATAAGAAAATAGATAGCACCCTCCGAGGAAACCCCGGTGCTGAGATGGAAGCCATTCTCGACGCAACAGGCGAAAAACAAGCCATACTCACACCAGCTTATCCCCCTACCATGAGAAGCGTAAAACAAGGTCACCTGTACATAGGGGAAGATGCATTAACCGAGACCGAGTATATCCAGGAACACCGGGAGAAAACCAGTTACATACCGGAAATACTAGACATCGATACAGAGACACATATCCTTGCCACTCCAAACAACATCACGGAGAATGGTATAATCATCATTGACTCAGACACAGAAAAAGACCTCCAGAAAATAGCCGCCAAGCACACACGCATACTAGCAGGCTCCGCAGGACTAGCCGACGCTCTCTGTCACACCTTACGCGACCCTCCCCCCGTCATGACAGTGATTGGTAGCACTCGAAGCGAGACAAGGAACCAGGCAGAGCAACTTCATAGAAGATTGGACGTAGCCATCATCCCCCTCAACACACTAAAAGCCCTAGGCCAGACCCCTCAATACGAGACCATACAGAGAGCACGGAGAGCGTTAAAACAAAGACGAGACCTAATCATAACCTCAGCCCCCTCTAGACTAGTAGTTGAACAGACATGGGACGAAGCAAAACGTCTAGACTTATCCCAAAAAGAAATAGAGACTAGAATAACCATGGCCTTAGCCCAGATAACAGAGGAACTACTCAAAAATGAATTATCCGGGATAATTATTACAGGTGGAGCAACCGCTCAAGCAATAACAAGACAACTCAAGACCAAAGAGATCACGATACTGGACGAAGTGCAGCCCGGTGTACCAGTAATTAGACTGGACGAGACCCTCGCAGTCACCAAAGCAGGGGGCTTCGGCCAACCAGACACACTAATCCAAGCAACCAAGTATCTTAGGAGGAAACATAAATGAAGCCAGTTATAGCCATAACCCTCGGAGACCCAGCAGGAATAGGACCAGAGATCATAGTAAAAACTCTCTCCGACCCAGAGACATACAGAATATGCAACCCCTTGGTGGTAGGGGATAGCGACGCCATGAAGATGGGTTTAGAGGTGGCTGGAGAAAACTTGGAGCTTTATATTATAGAGAAACCAGCCGAAGCAGAATATAGCCACGGCACCATAGACCTCATAGACTTGAGGAACATAGACCCCGGGAAACTGAAAATGGGTAAACCAGCAGCCATGACCGGAGCAGCCAGCGCAGAATATGTGATCCACGCAGCTGATTTGGCCCTGAATAATGAGGTAGACGCCATGGTAACCGCTCCATTGAACAAGGAAGCCCTCCATATGGGTGGATACAACTACCCAGGCCACACTGAGCTGCTGGCTGAGAGATCAGGAACCAAGCACTACGCTATGATGCTAGCCACCGGTAACCTACGAGTAGTCCATGCAACCACTCACATCCCCTTCAAAGACATAACCGAGCACCTTACCAAAAAGCGAATCCACACCACAATCCACATCGCTCAACGAGCCTGCCTGAGCCTAGGCATAGATAAGCCCAGAATAGCCATAGCCGGATTAAATCCCCACAGTGGAGACGGGGGCTTATTCGGAGACGAGGAAGCAGGAATCATAACCCCCGCTATACTGGAAGCTGTGAATGAGGGCTTAGACGTAGAGGGTCCTGTGCCAGCGGACACGGTTTTCGGTAAAGCCGCTGGAGGCCAGTACGATATAGTGGTTGCACTTTACCAT
Source organism: uncultured Candidatus Bathyarchaeia archaeon (assembly GCA_964559155.1). Taxonomy (GTDB): domain Archaea; phylum Thermoproteota; class Bathyarchaeia; order TCS64; family TCS64; genus RBG-16-57-9. The sequence goes on from CAZLHA010000004.1 coordinate 23,859, forward strand.
GATCAGGGGCATATCCCCGTTAAACTTCTGGGGATGGAATACGATGAAGCCACCGGTAAATGGCTCAACGTGGGCGGAGTCAACGTTACACTGGGTCTACGATTCATAAGAACCTCTGTCGACCATGGAACAGCCTATGGTAAAGCAGGTAGAAAAGAAGGCACAGCGAACCCCGCGAGCCTTAAAGAGGCAGTCAGTTACGCTGTCCAGATGGCTCATGCACGAAAAAACCAATAAACCCCTGGGGCTAAGACAAACCATGCAGCTCCCAAAGATGGCAAAAGCTCAACAATTTTTCGATCAACCAGAAATCAAAGACATTGAATCCAGTATCAGGGAAGAACTGGAGAATAAAGAGCTAAAAAAACGGGTAAAACCCGGTCAGAGAATCGCTGTAACCGCTGGAAGCCGGGGGATCGCGAACATACCTTTGATCCTTCGAATTATAGTGGATGTGCTTCGAGAAGCCGAGACTGAGCCCTTCCTTCTAGCCGCGATGGGCAGTCACGGAGGAGCTACTCCCGAAGGCCAGATCGAGGTACTTCATAGTCTTGGCGTGACTGAGGAAACCGTGGGTGCTCCCATCGAAGCCGGGATGGAAGTAGAAACAGTAGGAACCCTGCCAGACGGTGTGGAGATTTATCTCAACCGCATAGCTCTACAGGCTGATGGGGTATTCGTCGCCGGGCGGGTAAAGCCTCACACCGACTTTAAGGGGGAGATAGAGTCCGGGTTACTCAAGATGATGGCGATCGGTCTCGGTAACCAGAAGGGAGCGGAGATGATTCACTGGCACCGCTATGATGGTTACCATAGGATACTGCCTGAGGCCGGGAAATTGATCGCGGAAAAGACAAACATCGTAATGGGGTTAGCCCTACTGGAGAACGCATACCATAAGACCGCCGAGGTACACGCATTATACCCCGAGGAATTCTACACCCGGGAAAAGGAGCTTCTCAGAAAAGCCAAAGACCTGTTACCCAGACTTCCCTTCAAGGATATCGATGTACTGGTAGTGGAGGAGCTAGGTAAGAACATCAGCGGCGTCGGCATGGACACAAACGTGACAGGCAGATTCTGGATGCCCAACGAACATGACCCACAGGCTCCAAACATCAAAAAGATAGCTGTACTCGACCTAACCGAGGAAACCCACGGTAACGCTATAGGAATCGGTTTAGCCGATGTAACCACTCGACGCGCCTATGAGAAGATAGATTACCATCAGACCTACGTGAACTGTCTAACACAGGGAAGCGGAGAAACCGGAAAGATACCCCCCTTCTTACCCAGTGATAAAGACTCCATCTCTACAGCCATCCGAATCAGTGGACCCGTGCAACCGGAAAACGCGAAAGTCATCAGGATAAAAAACACTCAGGAACTGGAGACTCTCTACATAAGCGAGGCACTGGTCAAAGAACTACAAAACAATAAAGATCTACAGAAAAGACTCAAACTAGTTGAAGAGTTAAAAGAAATGCAGTTCGACGTAATGGGTTACCTAGCGAGATAATTGAGAGCCTAATAGTTCTCAGGCATTATCTCATAATACGCCTGCGCATGCTTACACGCCGGGCATAACTCAGGTGCCTCTTTGCCGTGGTGAATGTATCCACAGTTCAGGCAATGCCACTTAACTTCCTCGTCACGCTTAAAGACTGTCCCGTTTTTCACGTTCTCAAGCAGCTTTCTGTATCTTTTCTCATGCTCTTCCTCTACTTCAGCTATCTCTGTGAAGCTCTCAGCTATCTCATCAAATCCCTCCTCCTTCGCGGTCTCCGCGAAGTCAGGGTACAGGGTGCCCCACTCTAGTTTCTCTCCCTCTGCTGCCTCCAGAAGGTTCTCAGCGGTGGTACCTATCTTGCCAGCAGGATACTCTGCTGTGATCTCCACCATGCCCCCTTCAAGGTACTTGAAGAAGACCTCTGCGTGTTCTTTCTCGTTAGCGGCTGTCTCCTCAAAGATCCTCTGGATCTGCACGTATCCCTCTTTACGGGCCTTGCTCGCGAAGAAGGTGTACCTGTTTCTAGCTTGGCTCTCCCCAGCGAAAGACTTGAGGAGATTTTTCTCTGTCTCGCTTCCTTTAATATTCATTTTAGGACAGACAAAATTAAGTTGGGTGAGTTAAAAAGGGTGAGGTTTACTCTCTGAACGCGGGTGGTGTGGGTATCTTCTTCCAGCGCCTGATGAACTCGGCGATGAACTCAACCCGCTCCTCAAGTCGAGCCTTATACTCCTCCGGGTCAGCGTCCAACGGGCTATTCCAGCCATAGATACCATCACTGCTGAAATCATCAGTATCAGGCTCCGAACATGCACCGAACACCTGGGATACCAGCTCCCAGTCCTCCCTTTCTGGGTTCCGCATCTCTTTGAGTTTCTTGCTCATGTTATTACTGGGTTCCCAGTCCTCTGGCAGACGCCACATCTCCACCAGCTCCGGGAACAGGGCTAGGGCGGCGCTGGTCTCGTTCTGGCCACTGTGAACATCCCAGTACCGCTGGCTCCGGTCAGTGTACTTCTTGGCTAACTCGGTGTCACCGGGCCCACTTGGAACTGCCACCATAACCCCGAACTCGCGTTTAGCCACCTGAGCCACCAAGTTCATGGTGTTCGTGTTACCCCCATGACCATTCATCAAGACGAATCGGTTAACCCCATGATAAGCCAACGAACCAATAGTATCCATCAAGACCCCCATCAAGGTCTCCCAGCTAAACGTAATAGACCCAGCGAACCCCATATGATGAGGACTATACCCCGGCCAACACGGGTGAACACACACGCTGTTAGTACGCGAAGCAACCTTATGTACAATGGCCTTCACAGCCAATGAATCCATACCCAAGGGCAGATGAGGCCCATGCTGCTCAATACTCCCAATACCGATCACAACCACAGGCACCTCCTCGTTCTCCAACCAGTCCTCAAACGCGGGACGAGTCAACTCCGTAATCCAAAACTTGCTAAGCTTTCCATTCTCAGACATACAAAATAATCACACAAACAAGAATAAAACACCACCCACAAAGAACAAACCCCATCCCCGCCCCACAAGACACAAAAACACCGAACACTAAACACACACTATGCTACTGGTACGGTGGCACGGACACAGCTGTTTTGAGTTAACCGATAGCCAAACCACCGTAATCACGGATCCTCATGACGGAGACTCCCTGAACCTTCCACCTCCACCCAAAACCGCAGACGCAGTAACCATAAGCCATGATCACCAGGACCACATCAGCGACGCAAACAAATACACCTGCCCAATACTCAAAGAACCCATCCAGGAAACAATAGGAACCGCATATCTCAAGGGAGTCGAATGCTGGCACGACGACCAACGAGGAAAACGCCTAGGACCAAACATTGCCTGGAACATAATCCTCAACGGAATCCAGATAACCCACCTAGGTGACCTGGGTCACTTCTTGAAGACGACTCAGATGTCCCAGATCGGATCCCCCGAGATCTTAATCGTGAACACCGGGACCGACACAGTACTTGCAGACAACAACATCGCCTTACTGAGCCCCCGGGTAATCATCCCCATGCATTACCATACACCAGGCATCGATTTCCCCTTCTACCCCCTGAAAACCTTACAGGATTTCATGGAGGGAAAAGATAACGTGGAACACATCGGCACCATACATACCTATACACGTGAAGAGATCCCCCACCGCCCAGTAATACACGTCTACGATGCCCTTAGAAAACAGAAATAAACCCAGCCCCCCACTACTTAACCATGAACCCCCCCACATTACTCGATATCATGCAAGCCGCTGAGAGAATCAAACCATACCTCAACCCCTCACCCTTATACACCTACCCCACCCTCAACGAGCACCTGGGTTTCACAGCCTACATCAAACACGAGAACTATAACCCCACAGGAGCCTTCAAGATCAGGGGCGGCATAAACCTCATCAGCCAGCTAACACCAGAGGAGAAGAATCGTGGCGTTATAACCGCCAGTACTGGAAACCATGGTCAGAGCATAGCCCTCGCCTCCAAGATATTCAACGTGGATGCCCATATCTGTGTACCCGAAGAAGCTAACCCAATAAAGGTCTCGGCCATACGAATGCACGGAGCGGAGATCCATGAGAAGGGCAAAGACTTTGATGAAGCAGTAGAGAACGGGAAAAAAATAGCCGAGGAACACGGATACAGGTTCATAAACAGCGGCAACGAGCCGCTCCTAATCGCCGGGGTGGGAACCATAGGCCTCGAGATAATGCAACAGCAACCAGATATAGACACCGTGATAAGCCCCGTGGGAAGCGGAACGGGAGCCGGTGGGGCAGCTACCGCTATAAAAGCCTTGAATCCCAACGTCAAAGTCATCTCTGTACAAGCCGAGAAGGCACCCAGCATCTACATGAGTTACAGGAGCGGTGAACTAGAGTCCACATCCACCGCTGAGACCTTCGCCGATGGGTTAGCCACGAGAAACGCATTCAAACTACCTCTCGGCATTCTTAGGAGCCATGTCGATGACTTCATACTAGTATCCGAGGACGAGATGCGAGAAGCCATCAAGCTCTACCTTATGCACTGTCACACGGTGGCCGAAGGCGCCGGAGCAGCTAGCCTCGCAGCAGCTCTTAAGCTGAGAGACGAGTTGAAGAACAAGAAAGTGGCACTAGTACTCAGCGGCGGTAACATTACCTATGAGGAATTACTGCGTTGCATATATAATTCATAGGATTAAATTCCCCCCTGACCTAGTCTATTATATGTTAGATGATATTCTAGAAGCAGCAACCAGCGAACTATTATCAAGAGAAGAGGCACGGGATGAGGCATACAGCCGGGCCCGCAGAGCCAGGACACTAAGTAAACAAGCCATCCTCTATCTACACAGCGGTAATGAGAACCAGGCTTTATCTAACCTAGAAGAAGCAAGACAGCTACTATCCGAGATCGAGCACTATGCTGAAAATCACCCGGAGATCGCTCACTATAACGCCGTAACATCCGCAAAGGAGGAACACTCTGAGGCCAGCATCCTCTATGGATTGAACACAGGGGAAGGGTACCCCTTACCTGAGAAACTAGGTGTCTCGGCTACCGATTACCTCCTAGGATTAGCCGATGTACCCGGGGAGCTACGTCGACAATCACTGGATCACCTAAGATCGGGTAATCTAAGTGCAGCCGAGGATAACCTAGAGGTGATGGAGGAGATCTATATGAATCTAGTATCCATTGAGGAGGTCTCTCTCTTTCTCAAGGGGCTTAGACGGAAGCTGGATATAATGCGTAACGTGAATGAGCGTACAAGGGCTGAGATAACGACAGAGACCAGCCGAAAACGTTTGACTAGAAAACTCTCCAAACTCAGTGAGAAGCTAGACTAGCTCCTATCCTGTATACGATTTATACCAAAAACATTTACTGCTTTTTTCCTAGATCTGGATCAGATCTGGGGCTTTTTTACTGAATGGAATTGTTTCCATGCTTTATTGTACCTACCCTAATCCTGTGTTTTGTTGTTCTCATAGATTAGATCATGAAATAGTGTTGGGTTTGTGGGAAAAATTATTAATTTCGGGTATAGGTACCACCGAAATTCCTCAACACGGTAAACCTTAATGCCTCTCCTCCATAACCTTCAACAAGATCACAGACCGCTAATGCACCTTGAATGGGCCCATAATATACACTATACTGAAGCATTTCCCCGCCCTTTGCCCCGATTATCTCTTTCAGGTTTGTCCAGAATCTATTGGTAGCCTCTTTTTCCCTGAAATCATAGACAACGAGGTTTTGGTACTCTGATTCTAGGTTTTCGTCAATACTGTCGAGTATTTTCTTGGCTCTGCTTCTTCTTCCCACATCATTTCGGTGGTACCTATGTACGAAAAACCGTGTTGCGACCAGCCTGCACCCAAAAAAGCTACAAACGAATCACACATATCATTTATATCTGATAAAAACCCATCAATCACATCTAGAAGGGAAGACTGAGACTATTGTGTCAAAACTCTTAATCAAGGATGAATACACCTGTCTAGTCGATTCTACGGAAGTGAAACAATGACAAAGCCAGATATTCATATCTATGACACCATGACGCGTCGGAAACGCCCATTCAAGCCAATAAACCCACCAAAAGTAACCATGTACGTTTGTGGACCAACCGTCTATGGAGATCCCCATATCGGTAATTTACGCAGCTTCACAAGCGGAGACCTCATCAGACGCTACCTAGAGTACAGAGGATACCAAGTCAAATACGTAATGAATATCACCGATATAGACGACAAGACCATCAGAGACAGCGGCGAATCAGGTAAAACCCTCAAAGAATTCACAGAACACTACACAGGAGTCTTCTTCCGGGGCCTTGACTTGCTTAATATCAAACGGGCAACAGCACATCCAAGAGCTACTGTATATGTGCCAGAGATGATCGAGTTCATTGAATCCTTGGAGGAAATGGGATACGCCTACGAGACTGAGGACGGGGTCTACTTTGATATAGACAAGTTTGAGGACTATGGAAAGCTAAGCGGCATGGATATCACACGCACAGAGCAGACAACCCGTGTAGCCTCAGACGAGTACGATAAAGAGAATGCACAGGACTTTGCGCTATGGAAAAAATCAACACAAGAAGAACTTGATCGAGACATCTACTTTGAGTCACCGTGGGGCCCTGGAAGACCTGGTTGGCATATCGAATGCAGCGTAATGAGTAAAGAACTACTTGGAGACACAATAGACATCCACGCAGGTGGAGAAGACCTAGCCTTCCCACACCACGAGAACGAGGTAGCCCAGAGTGAAGCATTAACAGGTAAAACCTTCGTCCATTACTGGGTGCATATGAGACACCTGATGATTAACGGGGGTAAGATGAGCAAGAGCCTGGGCAACTATGTGAGCTTCGATGATGTACTGGCCAAGCATAGCCCTGATGCCTTCAGATACTTTTACATTAGTACCCATTACAGGCGACCATTGAACTTCACCTGGAGCGCAATGGAGTCTGCTGAAAACACGGTCAACCGCCTAGAAAACACCCTTGATCTCATCGATAATGCCCTAAATGGACCGGATAACAATCTAGATTACGGCGAAAGAGAGAAAAAACTAATCAATACAATCAGAGATGAGAAGCAGAACTTTATAGAGGCTATGGACGATGACTTCAACACACCGGTAGCCCTGGGGCATCTTCACGCAGTAGCTGGAGCAATAAACGAATACTTACAGGAACCAGCCAACAAAGGGGTCCTAGCAGAGGCAGCCGAGAACTATCGAGAACTATTACATGTACTTGGATTATTTGAGAAACGAAGCACCGATAGCGATGAACTAACTGAGAAACTCCTACGGTTCATAACTGATCTACGAAACCAGCAGAGAGAGAAGAAGAACTATGAACTCGCTGACAAGATCAGGGATGGGCTTAAGGATATAGATATAGAAATTCAGGACACCTCAGACGGAACCACCTGGAAAATCAAGTAACCCTTTTTGAAGACTTTTATCCATTAACCCCCTGTTTCAATTTATGAGCTCAAATAAGAAACAAGCATTGTTTTGGCTAGAAACTCATAGTAGTGAAATGTATGATATGAGCGATCAGCTCTTCAAATGGGCTGAGCCAGGGCTACGAGAATACAAATCCAGTAAACACTTGGCAGATTATATGAAAAAACAGGGATTCAACATAGAGATGGATATAGCGGATATGCCTACAGCCTTCAACTCGACTTGGGGAGATAACGGACCGGTGATTGGCTTCTTCGCGGAATATGATGCAACCCCAGGTCACAGTCAGAAACCCGTACCCTATGAAGAACCCGATGTCTCTTACGCCCCCGGGTTCACTGACGCCCACAACATGCTGGGAGTAGCCGGATGTTTCGCCGCCGCAGCCTTCAAACATGTCCTAGAGGAGAATAACCTAGATGCCCAGATCAGGCTTCTAGGAACCCCTGCTGAGAAACTATGCGTTGGAAAACCATACATGGCAAGGGATGGCTGGTTCGATGGTATGGATTGCCTACTTGCATGGCACCCCGGTGGCCCAACAACAGTACTGGGTGAGGTTTGGCCACGTACCTATAAATCCAAAGTATATACTTTCAAAGTCAAGGATGCTGCTGAGGGCCAGAGCGGAGCAGTAACTTATCCAGGAACTCTGGACGCCGCTGTATTAATGTATAATAACGTGAACATGATGAAGGAACATATGCCCGCCCTTATGCGGCGTGGAGGCAGCATCAACGAGTTTATGATGACCGGCGGCCAATGTACCGTTGCCAATCCAGTACTTAGTCAGGTGGTTTATGCTTGGAGAAACAGCAATATAGATGATCAGAAAGCCGTGGAGAAGGTTATTGACCGATGCGCTGAGGGAGCAGCACTAGTAGCAGACTGCAAAGTTGAGCCAAGAGTGCTTACTGCAGTACGAACCGGTTTACCTAACACAGTATTGAAAGACGTAGTATGGAAGAACCTCATGGAGATAGGGTCACCAGCTTATACCGAGGAGGATAAAGAGTTCGCTAGAGAGATACAGCGAAACATGGGACTAGATCCCCTTGATGAACCCATGTACACTGAGATTGTGCCACCGGAGAAAGCATATGGGGATTTCCACCCCGCTGACGATGTGAATGAGTTCACATGGCACTGTCCAACAGCACGTCTCTACGTAAGCAAAGCCATGCAACCCATACCCGGTGTTAATTACCCACGATGGGCGAGCAGCGCCTTATGCGGATCAGGTGTAACCCATAGAATGGGTATGTGTGCAGCACAGATACTTGCATTAAGCGCCATAGATCTGGTGGAAACCCCTGACCATCTAGCAGACGCATGGTCAGAGTTCCGGGAACGCAAGAAAAAACGATACGAGGAACCCTTGTTAGCAGAGGGATTGAAGCCCCCTGTTGAGCTACGTTGGCCTGAGTGGGTTGACCGCCCAGGATACGAGTGGTGGATTCCACCCCAGTAGCTTACTTGAAATAACTAGGTGGGAGGACATCTCCCTCTTTCTCTAGTGCTTTTAGACTCTTCTTAATCCTATTGTGAACCACCCAGAAGGCCTCAGGTATGCCCTCTTCATCCCCGTACAAATCCTCCATGCGAGCCTGTTTCTCTAGATACTTCTTGACGCGTATGCTGAACTGCTCAACGTATTCTTTCTCGGTGTATTCTCTCTTGAATACTTTCTTGAATAGACTCCGTAGATCCTCATACTTGGGGATATACCCTACAGGGGTCTTGATGGCATCGTATTCTCCATGTACTCGTCCCTCTGCCCAGATTACCCAGACTCTCTTATCTACTTTCTCGTTCAGGTACTCTCCATTCTCGTCCTTGATGAAGTAGTTAGTGCTGAATACTCTGGGTGTGTTCTTTAGTCTGTTCCCGAAGTCAATGTGGTTATTAAGATACAATCCGAAGGGCACCACCATAAAGTCCATTATAGCCATGGGGCTGCTCTTCCGTACACCCGCTTTTCCAATGGTTGCGCTGGTAGTCTCGCTCTCTATTGTTGCTCCCATGTATACCCCGTGTTCCCATGTGAGAGCCTCACTGATGGGTACGTTGGTGTCGCTATCTCGACCCCCATAGAAGACTCCATGTACAATGTGTCCCTCTGGGTCATCCCAGTTAGGATCAACGTTATCCAGTTCCTTGAGCCTAATAGTGTACCGTGCGTTTGGATGAGCTAATGGTATCAAGTTTCCATCCTCATCTTTCTTCCCGTTATACCATTCACCGCTATGATTGATACCTGTTTCAGGGTACTCATCCCCTTCTAAACCCATACTCAGCCAGTAGGGAACCCCCTCATGAATCAAGACATTGCTGAAGATCATCTCCCTTGGCGTGGTCAATGTCTTGTAGATAACGGGGTCATCTACAGGGTTAACATCTCTAATAATGCCAAAGACCCCAGCCTCTATGTTGACAGCCCTGCAATTGCCTTCGTCATCTTCTCGTAAGTATGCTATATCATCCCCCACGATGGTCATACCTGGGATCATAGCTGTGCTGGTCTTACCACACGCTGATGGGTATGCTCCCGTGAAATATGTTACTCTATTGCTTTCTGGTGCTTTTACACCCATGATCAACATGTGTTCTGTTAGCCAGTCACTATTGTTTGCCTTGTAAATAGCTAGCCTTAACGCCAGTTTCTTTAACCCCAAGCTGTTACCCGCGTACTGGTTATTAACGGAATAAACTTTTCCGTCTATGAGGTCCACATAGATGCGACGCTTATCTATATCCACTGTGGTGTTCCTCTCATCAAGTCTACCCGCACTGTGTACAAAGGTGAAGAAATCATCTCCCCCCTCTAGTCTCTTGAACTCCTCGTATCCGTTCCTGTATAGGATGTCCTCGCTATGTGCGACGTATGCACTATCCGTTATCTGTAGTGCTCGCTGGGTGAATCTACTGTTGGTTGGGCCTAGACTGAAGAACCGTATCATACAGACCTTTCCCTCCATTACGCCATCCATAATGCCTAGTACTTCCTCAAGACCCTCTGTTCTATTGATGGTGTTGATACCCTTGCTCATATCCATATCAGCCGGTTTGAGCACCCTAGTGTTCTCCTTGTCTCTAGCCTGATCATAGTAGCTATCATAGTGGACTGTATGGCCCTCCATCTCAAGCCTCATCTCCTCACCGAGATCAATGGCTAGTTGTCTAACCCTCGCGACATCCTCTTCGGTATCATCAAAGACTATGGCTTTTTCTGGTTTACATAATTCAAGGAATCTTTTCACCTGTTCCATCACATGGACGTTGTTAAGCGCCTTCAGCTTACTCAGACTCTCTTCATTCATGTAGTTTAATAATGAACTCAATATCTATCTGATTTCATAATCAATAGAACATATTAGATTTATCGGTCAAAAAAAGGGTAAACTGTAATATTTTTAAAGACAATCGTTAAAACCCATTAAATCCCCTTTATTTTCATGTCTGAAAACGGTAAACTTAGCAAATTCTGGGTGCAGGAACTAACACGACCAGCCTTTGAGGACTGGATGGAGAATGAGCCAGACCCATTGGTAATAATAGGGATCGGAGCCATTGAGCAGCACGGTATCCATCTTCCATTAGGTACTGACAGTCTGGGTGTTAGAGCTTTCATCCATGAGATAGCCAGCCGCACAAACAGTGTGTGTATCCACCCATGCTGGGCAGGATACAGCCCTCACCATATGGCTTTCCCCGGATCAGTAACTTTCTCAGCAGAGACCCTGCTAAATATATTACTGGAGACTATCGAGAGCTTTGCAGCCCATGGAGTCAAACGATTTGTCTTGATAAACCACCATGGTGGGAACACAAATACCATGAACCTAGCAGTCCAGATAGCCAGAAGAGAGTATAAGGTTATGATATCCACTCCAAGCGGCCCCAAAGACACTGAGACTGCCAAAAAGATTCAGGACAGAATGGCAAGATACTTTGAGGTCCACAGCGGGCCAAGGGAAACAGCTTATGCCCTTCACTATTTCCCCGAATTAGTAGAGATGTGGAGACTGGACAACTGGGAGAACGGTGTGATATTACCCGAAGAAATACAGGAGTTCATGGATCCCGATAGAGAGGACTATGAACTGGTGAAACAGGTATTCAACGCTTCACTACCACCAAACACAGAGGACATCACAAGAAATGGGCAGTATGCGACCAGCGACCCAAGGAAGGCTGACGTGGAGGAAGCCGAGGTTAGCATGGAGGAGTCTATACAGTTTATAGTTGACTTCATTAAACTATGGAAATCTATCCCCATCCCAAAAGGATACAGGGATTAATTCACCCCTTTTATTAAACTAGGTGTTTTTAAGTAATAATAACTATAACACACTGATATTAAATGCCGTATTGTCCTGAATGTGGAACAGAGATAGATGAAAATGACGAGGTTTGCAGTAACTGTGGTAGCAGAATAAGCAGCTCATCCCCAGCACCAGCTGGTGACGTGGATGCTGTTGGACACCTTACAAGCGCCTTCAACATCGCCATGGCTCAACCCATGGTATTCATACCCACTATACTTGGAGGTGTAATCAGTAGCGTACTAAGCTGGATAGCCACCCGACTGGGCTTCTTAGCAGCTGGATTTGGGTTCTTCAGAGGATTCGCCATATTTACAGCAATCTTTGGAATAATCGGCGCGTTCTTCGTATACCTCCTAGGCTTCGCTACCATCGATATGGGGAGGGATGCCTACTTTAGTAGACCTCTCAGCCTAGGTGAGAGTATAGGATATGTTACAGGTCGGTTAGTGGATTTCATCATAGCAAGTATAGTTGGTGCAATCCTTGGTATCACTGTGATCTTGATCCCAGTGGTATCATTGATGTTCGTAGTCATGGTAATGGATGAAGTTGGGGTTGGAACCGCGTTAAGCAAATCATTTGACGTGATCACAGCAGACTTGGGCGACATCGTAATAGTGATATTGGTAAGCATCATTGGATCAGCCCTCTTAGGTTATGTACCTGTTATTTCTGGTCTGCTCAAATCCGCCTTAACCGTGGTAATAAACCTAGCCTTCATAGACATCTATCATCATTACAGAAGCTAAAACTTATTATCTCAACTTTTTCTCTTCTTTTTTATCCATATGAACAGAATGTTCTTCTCCCGGATACTTTGAGCTTCGCACATCATCTCTGAATAGTTTAAATGCCTCCGTAATATTCTCGTTGAGGTTCGCGTAGAGTTTCACAAAGGGTGGCTGCCTCTCATAGAAGCCTAACAGGTCGTGGCTGAGAACCACCTGACCATCACAATAAGGACCAGCACCGATACCAATTGTGGGTATCTCAAGCTCCTCTGTGATTATCTTTGCCGCCTCAACTGTCACAAACTCGATAACCACGCTAAAGGCGCCAGCCTTTTCCAATGCCTTCGCGTCCTCCAATATCGCATTAGCTGTTTCAGCGTCTTTCCCCTGTACCTTGAAAGCTCCACCTACTGAAGCCCGCTGAGGCATCAAACCGATATGAGCCTGAACAGGGATTCCTGTCTCAACTAGTGCCTGAACTATGGGGGCAACCTCTTTACCCCCTTCAAGCTTGACGGCGTCAGCTCCCCCCTCTTTTATGAGTTGTGCAGCGTTTCGCTTTGTCTCCACCTTGCTAACATGATAGCTCATGAAGGGCATATCTGCTACGATCAACGGTGTTTTTGCTCCCCGTACTACCGCCTTCGTATGATGGATAATATCCTCCACTGTTACAGGCACAGGGTTCTCATAGCCGAGAACCACCATACCGAGACTATCACCTATCAGTATCACATCTAACCCAGATTTCTCCACAAGTAAAGCAGTAGGGTAATCATAAGCTGTTGTCATGGTGATCTTCTCACCTTTCTCTTTCATCTCACAGAGCTTGGAGATTGTTATCTTAGACAATTGAACACCTAATTGAGAGGTGTTTTATGGAAATAAAAAATGACTTGCTGCATCATTTCTGAGAGAAAGATCCTCTCTACAAATATTCTGACATCCACTTCCCTAGCGAAGACTAGAAAAATCAAGGATCTGTAACTTTTCCAGAAAGATATAATCTATGTATTTGGATAATTCAAGGCTAAAAAAGGAAAATTATCTTATTTTCCCGTTATCTACCTTCTCTAACCTGATCTTCTCTGCATCGGTTTTCAGCTGCTTGCCTTGGAGATAAGCTTTACCCCCCCGGGCTTCCAATGTATACTTTAGGAACTCCTCAAATGAGATCTTCTCGGATTTGTACTCCTCTACTCCATCAACATACACCTGGTCTCCAGGTTTGCTCTTCTCAGGGTTCAGTATTCCAACGTTCTTACCATCGTCTCCAGCTAGTAGCATTCCTTCACTTAGCTCGCCTCTTAGCTTCGCTGGCTCAAGGTTAGTAACTACTACTAAGTTCTTACCTAGCAGATCATTCGGATCAGGATAGTGTGGTTTCAGTCCAGCGCATAGCTGTCTTTCTTCGTCACCGAGATCAATCTTCAACAAGTATAGCTTATCCGCGTTAGGATGATCCTTTATCTCGGTTACCTTGGCTACTTTGAGGTTTAGCGCTGAGACATCGATGGGATTAATAAGCCTGTATTCTCCACCACAGTACTCCGTGATGAGTTCACACATCTCGACCAACGCATCTTCCAAGTATAGACCCGTGGTTTTCTTGTTACCCTGCACGTAGAGTAAGAGATTCTCTGTATCAAAACCGATCTTGGTGTGTTGCCCCTGCTTTACATCAAGCCAGCATAGGACCTTCTCCTCGTCCATCATAGCGAATTTACCGGGCTGAAGCTTCTCCTGCTCCGTCTCACCCAATGGTACATACAGTTCGTTACCTCTTGTTACCCCTAGTTCTAGGTCTCCTTTGATTTTATCCAAGTCGTGGAGTCCAGCGCTTACGAGTTTCTCTGCTGACACTAGGTTATAGCTGTCGACAGCCGTGTTAATGGTTGGGAAGTTTCCCTTTTCTTTAACCAGTTTAACCAGATATACCGCAGAGTTCTCTACATCAACCTTGGATTTCTTATAGATCTTGTTGTAAGCCTCAACAATGGGGTTATGTTCCAAGTCAATATCCTTGACAATGTCTGCTACCTGTTTTTTGAGCTTCTCCAAATCACTGTGAGATTTCTCAATATCGACGCCCTCAATGATGGCTAGTTTAACCTCTACACCAAGCTTGGCTATCCGTGGGTCCATCTCAAAGTTGATCTCCCTCTTCTCCGGCTCTGGTTCAGGGGTCTTGATCTCGATTGGGTCAATCTTTCTCAGTATTATCTCGGCCTCGCCAAGTTGATGATCTTCTACTCTTTTATCAATGTCATCCCATGTGAGGTTCTCCAAGTTCATCTGCTTCTCGATCTTCTCAGCGAAAAGGGGCATGATAGGTTTAATCATTATAGCTATGTTTTTCACGATGTATACACAGTCGGTTAATAGTCTCTGCGTTTTCTCTGGGTCTGTTTTACGATGCTCCCATGGGGCATTATCCTGGAAATACTTGTTACCTGTGCTACTTATTTCCAATATCCTGTTTACAGCTTCTCTGAATTCGTAGTTATCATAAGCCTCATAGACCTTCATGGATTTCTCGTGGATATCCTCAAGTAGTTTCTCGTTATCGCTCTTCGTTGTCTTGCCGTCAAAGTATTTCCCTGTAAAACTCATAACCCTATAGACGAGGTTAGCTAGGTTTGACACCAGTTCGTTGTTGATCCTGTTCTCAAGATTCTTCAGATCCAGATCTATGTCTGTCATGGTGTGACTCAGGTTAGCCGCGTAGAAGAACCTCAACAATTCTGGGTCAAGATACTTCTGGAACTCCTCGGCTGTTAGGAATGTACCCCTGCTCTTGCTCATCTTCTCCCCGTTAACGGTCAGGAAACCATGTACAACTATATTGTCAGGTACATGGAACCCTGCTCCGTGGAGAACCGCGGGCCAGAAAAGTAGATGAAAATAGATTATATCCTTACCTATGAAGTGAATTATCTCATGTTCGTCTGTCTGCCATATGTCATCAGCGCTGAATTCCTTATCCTTGCAGTAATTAGCTGTAGAGGCTATGTAGCCAATAGGTGCGTCTAACCATACATAGAAGTATTTATCCTCCTCGCCAGGTATTTTGAAGCCAAAATATGGGCCATCTCTGCTAATACACCAGTCCTCTAGGCCATCGTTTACCCATGTTAATACCTGATTCCTTATCTCCGGCTGAAGCCTCTTGTTATTATTCAACCAGTCTCTAAGCCAGTCACTGAACTCGCTCAGTTTAAAGAAGTAGTGACGGCTCTTTCTCCTTATCGGCGTGGAGCCGCATATGCTACAGTACGGGTTTAGCAAGTCAATGGTACTGTAAGCAGTGTTACATTTCTCACAGACATCCCCATACTGGTCCTGAGCTCCACAATTCGGGCACATACCTTTAACGAATCTATCCGGGAGGTATCTTACACAGTTCTCACAGTAGGTTAACTCGATCTCCTTGGTGTATATGTGTCCTTTCTCTTTGAGACGATTGAAGATCAACTCCGTGTAATGCTTGTTCTCTGGGCTATTGGTGCTGTAATAACTATCAAAGTCCACAAGATAGTTATCATAATCCCTTTTGTGCTCCTTCCACCAGCGATCGATAAAATCCTCAGGTGAGACGCCTTCCTTGGCGGCGTTAATCTCGATGGGGGTACCATGAGTATCCTCCGCGCCACAATAAATAGCGTCTCTACCGCTCATCTTGAGGAATCTAACATAGATGTCTGTCTGAAT
>CAZLHA010000005.1:0-6789 GCA_964559155.1 uncultured Candidatus Bathyarchaeia archaeon
CATAAGCTCCCTTGTTATTTTGATGCTCCCCCTGGTGATGATACCATCAGCCTCATTGATGTGCCTAGCGAGAGTCTCAACTGTGCTTCCAGGTGGTAATTCGACTACTTTCACGTTTTTCTCTTTCAGGTATTTTACTCCCATATGGTTGATGGGCTCGGTTACTACTACTGTGTAATCGGGCAACTTTTATCAGAAATAAGATGTTTTTATTTGGGTTAAGTTTTGAGGTGATGGGGATTCGGTCGTTTTCGCCCTCTTCTTGCTCCTTTCTGAGGCTCTTTCTTGGTGCGACGCAGTCGTTTATCCAGAGCGTCTACAAGTCCATCGAATGTTTCCATTAGTCCCCAGGCCTCATTATCCACGTTATAATTGGCTGTAGGACCAAGCACCCTAGCTGTAACTTTATATCTGGTTCTAGCTCCTTCACTTCTCTGGGTCTTAACCATCACGCTGACTTCTGTCACGTCTTCTCGGATCTTCATGGATCTCTCTACGGTTCTCCTGATCTTGTCCTCGACTACTGATTTCTCGAAAAAGTCCTCGTCATCGATACCGACGATGTATACTGGTAGTTCTTGTTCAGGTATGAGGTTATGGAGTACTGCAAGTAGTTCCCTGTGGGTTATGATTCCCTGTATTTTCTCTTCTTCATCAATCACCATGCAGTATTTTTCACCCATCTTATCAATCGCCTTAACCACATTGAGAACTCCCGTATCTGGACTGGTTGTTAGTGGGCGAGTATTCATGAATCCGCTGACTTTACCTGGGAACTTAGACACTTTCTCTCCTGATCTATCTCCCATGGTAGTCTTTGTTGCACCTGTGATGAATGTTGTGACTATCATTTCACCCGTAATTATTCCCAGTAATGCATCATCGTTAGCAATAGGCATGTGACTGATACCCTCATCCAACATTCTTCTGCGAACATGAGCGATTGGTGTATCTTTCTCCACGGTTACCACGGGGGATACCATGATATCCTTGGCTTTCAATGAGTTAAGCTCAGAAACCATTTTCAAGGCTGAGGTAATATCCTGCTGACTAAGTAAAATAGTCTCATCTCCAGAGACCACCGGAATAGCTGTGACATTGTTCCTGATCATTAGGTCGACTGCTTCAAGGATACTGGTGTTAGGTGTGATGTTTCCCACCTGTTTCCATATGGTCTCTATCTTTGTATTCGCTGGCTGGTCTACACCGAGAAGATCCCTTACTGTAATGATCCCGATTTTTCTTCCATCCGTGGCTACTGCTTCGGTCCTATTGGTGTCCTTCAGGACTCCCAGTACTTTACTGGCTGCGTCACTTGGGTTGAATACGCTTCCGGATGATGTTTCTATCTCGGATATATTGGTTCTAGCTAACTCTTCTAATGTCTTTGTCACCTTTAGAAAACCCATTATAGAATATGATGATAGAGTATTAAATAGTTACATATTCTTGGTGGTTATCTTTAAAAGCTATTCAGGATTAGCCATTGGATCCCTGATGTGCACCTATATCATGCTTTATGGCTTGCTTGAAGACTACCCTGTGATTGCGCTGCATAATAGATACTTGGGGCTCGATACGAGAGAAGAAACCCCTAGAGCTTTGGGTGAAGGCGTATATGCTCCTATTGATGTATCCTCACAGGGAACATGGATCGGTGTAAATAAGGATGGGTTGCTTCTGGCTATCACGAATCAAGAGACTCATAGAGTTGAGAAACCGGGAAGAAGCCGCGGATTATTAGCCCTCGATATACTAAGAGAATGTAACTCAGCATTTATGGCTAAGAGCCATCTAACAGATGCATCAATCAGGCACCTTTATAGACCGGGTAATTTTGTGGTCGCTGACCGTGAATCCGCTTGGCATATTCTCTGGGATCACGAGACCCGGGTCTCAGAGATCAAGTCGGGTCCATACGTGATGGGTGTAGTGACCATGTATCCCGGAGCCCAGCTGGATGACCAAGCGCTTAAGATAAGCGATGACTCTGAGAAGAGGCGATGTAGGGCCTTGGAGCTATTAGCCGATTTTCAGCCACGCTCCATCGATGATGCCCTTTCCAAGATGAAGCAAGTCTCAGCCGACCATGAATACGGCAAGAGCACTGCTTCTATTTGTTGGCACAGTGATGAATACAAGCAGACCAGTTCAACCATAATAGCTGTAAACAGTGTGCCATCAAACACAAAAGTACTCTACTGCGAGGGAAACCCATGCACTTCAAACTTCAAAGAGTATCCTGTCTCATTCAACTAAGTTTTGTAACCCAATCTGCTGCGCTATCTCTTTTGCTTCAAGTTTCTCGCTGAGGCTAAGTCTTCGGCTTAGCTCTGTTCGTTCTTCTGCTCTCCACTCGGGGCGGTACTGGAACATGAGGTTTACACGTGTCATGGGTCCAAGTTTATCGTGTATCCATTGGAGTATGGGTCTGGTGCAGCACTCGTTGTGTTCCGGTAGCACGAGAACTCTTATGAGTAATTCGCCGTACTTGTCCGCGGTTAGATGGTTTCTAGTGGCTGCCTCCCAGTAACCGGGGGCGTCACTTATCTCCTCAGCGCATTTATTATTACCATACTTAAAGTCCAAGAGATACAGGTCTATGAATCCCGCTAGTAGCCTCGCAGTCTCATTACTGTAATAACTGTTACTGTTCCAGATAGTAGCGATCCTCTCATCTACATAGTTAAACGTCTCAAGCCACTGCCATGTGAAAGGCGTAGGGTCGCCTCCTACCATGTTAATGTTCCTACATCCCTTCTCCGCTAACTCTTTCACTTGTACTGACATCATCTCCGGGGTTAAGCTACGTCCATGGCTCTTCCACTGGCTGATGTCCCAGTTCTGGCAGTGAAGACATCTTATGCTGCATCCTCCAGTGAATATGGTTCCTGATGGCACTAGTTCAGGCTCCTCCCCCATGTGAGGGAAAGCTGAGAATACGCTGAAGTTACGCCCAGCTCTACAATATCCTTTTTCCCCGTGCAGTCGATCCGCCCGGCAGTAGCGTTCACAGAAACCGCACTCTTGCATAATTCGATGTGCTAAAAGTATTTTGAGGTCAAGGAGGCTCTTATCCCTTTTTTTAGGTCTTTTAGTAACATCTTCCTGCGTATTTTGGAATTCTTCGAGTAGAGATTGATGTGTCTCCCAGAGTTCTTCTGTATCCGCTCTCCTGTTATATTTAGCGGGTATTGATTTAGCTATCATGTATTTAGGATATTTTCGTTTACTCACAATATCCACGTACCTAGGCATAGCCTGTTTAACATCAGGGTCGTCCAGTTTTCCACCTCTCTTAGATCTCCACATCAATTATTCCATATGCTGGGCGCCTTTAGATGGTTGTGATAATAAGCATTATACGAGGTGTCGAGAATAATAAAGTATGGAATCTCGATATGTGGAAGAAGTGGACGATGCTCTACGCTGCACAATCTGTCCTCACTTATGTGTGTTATCTGAGGGAAAACAAGGGCTATGCGGTACCAAAGTGAATCAGGGTGGAAAAGTAATTGATCTCAGTTATGGAAAGATAAGCGCCCTAGCAGTCGATCCAATCGAGAAGAAGCCCTTAGCACATTTCTATCCGGGAAGCAGGGCTTTGAGTATCAGCAGCATTGGATGTAATTTTACCTGTCCATGGTGTCAGAACTATGGGTTGAGTCAGGGTAAAATCGAGGAATCTCAAACCCGTGATATGACGCCAGGAGAGGTGGTAGATATGGCTGTTACTAGGAACTGCACCAGTATAGCCTATACTTATAATGAGCCCATGATCAACCTAAATTATATACAGGACACAGCGGAGTTGGCATCCGATTCAGGTATCAAGAATGTTCTGGTGACCAACGGTTATACCCATATTCCCTCATTCAGTCATGTGATTGAGTATATTGACGCTGCTAACGTGGATTGGAAGTCTTTTGATCCCGATTTCTATAGGAAGCATTGTGGTGGTGAATTGAAAAAGGTCTTGGAAGCCACCCAGTACATGTATGACCATGATGTGCATGTGGAGGTAACCTTCCTTATAATCCCGGAGAACAATGATAGCAGCGATGAGATACGTTCTATGACGAAATACATCGTAGGGAACATGGACCAGGATGTACCACTGCATTTAAGTCGATTCTTCCCCATGTACAAGTTCAACCATCTGGAACCGACACCAGTAGAGACCTTGAAACGCGCCAAGAGCATAGCGGAGGAAGAAGGATTACACTATGTGTTCGTGGGGAACGTAAGGGGTGGGGGCCAGGAGGATACTGTTTGTCCGGGCTGCGGTGAGCACGTGGTTGAGAGGACTGGGTATATGATAAGGAAATGGAGACTCACAGAAGATATGCAGTGTATTGACTGCGGTGAATCTATACCTATAACTGGTCAGAGGGAATAAGGTTTTCACCTATTGGTCTTTCTGTATTTTCCAGCGTAAACTGTTTTATCTATTATTTTGGTCTTCATTGTCTGGGTTAACTTCGCACGTGTAGCGTTTTCCGGCTCTATTTCCAGCATTTTATTAAGCGCATAGAGTTTAAAGACATATAGATGGGTTCCAAACAAAGGACATGGACCCATGTAACCTATCTTGTTCATATAGCGTTTCCCTTGGAGAACCTCGTTTTCCAGTCTCTGCTCATCTGGTACATTTTCAGGTAGACCCATTAGATTTGGAGGTATATTGTAGACTACCCAGTGGTCTATTGTGGTTAACCTGAGCCAATCCGTTGGAATACTCACATCGTACATAAATAAGACCAAGGACTTTGTCCCCTTGGGTAGTTCCATCCATATTAACTCGGGTGAGACCTCGTCTCCCTGACAGGTGTATTTTCTGGGCATATTTCCTCCATCTGGGAACCCAGGTAACTGGAGAATCATATTTGATCAATGTTTTCTATGCTTGTAAGGATGTTGGGGGATAAATCTTATCACAGCGTGTTATAATTGATGATTATTCTAAACGGTGAAAAGAATGAGTATAGAGCGAAAAGTAGTTTACTGGGAGCGATCAGGTAAAGAACACACTGAAGCAACCCTTAAGATAGCGTTGAAATCAGCTAAGGAACGAGATATAGACACGGTGCTAGTTAGTAGCACAACCGGTTATACCGCTGAGATGGCAGTCGGTATATTCAAAGACAGTGGATTGAACCTAGTTATTGTAACCCACGCTACAGGGTATAGCGAGAAAGGCATCCAGAAAATGTCTGACGAGACTAGGGCACGTCTAGAGGAGGCAGGAAGTACCGTAGTAACCTGTACAGACGTACTCACGGGTGCAGTTAGCGCTGGAATAGGAAGACAGCGCCCTCAACAAACAGATCCCCAGAAGGGCAGACTACCCTGGATCGTGCCCCCGCCTAACGTAATCGTTGCAAACACTTTACGAATGTTTAGTCAGGGAGTCAAGGTCTGTCCAGAGATATCAATGATGGCGGTGGATTGTAACGCTGTTCCCTCAGGGAAAAAAGTGGTTGCTGTCGCTGGTAGCCACTCTGGTGTGGATACAGCCATGGTTTTAGAGGTAGCTGAATCCAGCCGGATAAGGGATATGAAACTACACGAGATCCTCTGCAAACCCTTCTAATCCTTTATATTTTTCAGATTATTTAACTTATCATGAAGATTGATTACGGGGTCCAGATAGAGCCCCAGTTTGGATACACTTATGAGCATATCAGAAAAGTAGCCAAGACGGCTGAATTACATGGCTTTGAGAGTCTTTGGACCAGCGACCATTTTCTCATCAGACCAGAAGCTGTGGACGTAAACTGTCTGGAATGCTGGACTACCCTCAGCACTCTTGCCGCCGAGACGGAGACTTTACGTTTGGGCAACATGGTGGCGAGCCAGAGCTACAGAAACCCCGCACTACACGCCAACATCGCCTCCAGTCTGGATCATATTTCAAGTGGACGCGTTTATTTCGGTATTGGGGCTGGCTGGAAGGAGGTGGAGTACGAGGCGTATGGTATCCCTTTCCCGAAACATATGATAAGGATCAAGCAACTGGAGGAGGCCGTGAAAATAGCTAAATTGATGTGGAGTGAATCCGTAGCGAAATATGAGGGTAAGTATTATAGCGTTAACACGGTCTCTATGCCTAAACCTGTTCAGGATAGTATTCCCGTAGTTATCGGGGGCATGGGGTACCAGTTATTGAAGGTGTCCGCCAGACAGGCTGATATGGTAAACTTTGCTTGGAACATTCCACTGGATACTTTTAAGGAGAAATTAGACACACTTCGCAAGCACTGTGAAACCTATGGCAGAAACTATGACGAGATCAGAGTTAGTGCGGGTCTTCACCTCGCCTTGAAGGATGCAGAGGCTCTAGAGCCGGCTCCATATGAGAAATATACCGGGGAACGTGAATGGGAGTACAAAACACCAGAGGATGCAGCAGAGTTCATACGCGGTTATAAGGATCTAGGTGCAACCCATTTCGTTATCGTTTTCCCCTATGGTGCTGAAGAGAGATCCATAGAGGTTTTAATGAACCGGGTAGCAGACCTAGTTTAATCCTGTTCCTTTTAACGCAACCATTATAGTTTACACGGCATTAATCACTGATAACTGGTGACCTGTTTGAAGAGACGAGCCCTTTATAGTATCCTAGGCGTAATCATTGTAGCCCTAATCTCCGGGGGTTTGCTCTGGAGGTTTATGGTGAAGGGGGATAGCCTTGGCCAGCTTGGACTTCTGGGTGTACTGATAGCGGCCATGCTGAGCCATCTCACAGTGGTGGCGCGGGACATGTTCATTCCTCTCTTTCTTCCCCTA
>CAZLHA010000005.1:6799-34872 GCA_964559155.1 uncultured Candidatus Bathyarchaeia archaeon
TACCATCCCGTATTACTAGGTACCATGGCTGGGACTGGGGCCGCAATAGGTGAGGTGACTACATACTTCCTAGGGTGGGGGGTGGCGGAGGGTCTTGAGGAGATGAGTGCCGCGGAGGACAGGATAGCTAGATGGATTAACAAGTATGGTTTATGGGCTGTACTCTTGGTTGCTTTAACCCCCTTACCTGATACGCCCGTCATCATTCTTGCTGGGTCAAGGAAATTGCCTTTCAGTAAACTTGCGGTGGTTGAGGTTTTTAGTAAGTTAATATTGTATAGTGTAGGGGCTTTGATGGGTGGACTGGTCTATGGTGGACTGGAGAACACCATTGGAACCTTTTTAGCATCCATCCTCATGGTAGTGGGCTCATTAATCTTCAGTATAGTTGTAACATGGAAGCCTACCCGTGATCTCTTGTTTGGGTGGATGGAGAAGCTCATACCACGCATGGGAGAGTAATCGACAAGAGTCGTTAACCTAAACGCTGCTTGTCGAAGTCTATAAATATTGTATTGGTGTTCCTCGTGTCAGAACGTGAATATGATGAAGGCTGGAATAAAGGGCACGGGAATCTATGTACCACCCAAGGTTCTAACTAATGATGATCTAGTCGAGATGGGTTTGGACACCAGTGATGAGTGGATAAGAACCAAGACTGGTATGCAGCAAAGACACATTGTAGAAGATGACGTATGCACCAGCGACTTGGCGGCGAAAGCGGGAGAAGCTGCTTTGAAAGACGCAGGGGTGGCACCTGAAAACGTGGATATGCTTATTCTCGCCACAAGTAGCCCGGATGTTATACTCAGCTCCACGGCTGCAATAACACAGGCAAAAATGGGATGCAGTGACTCAGGTGCATTTGATGTAAATAGTGTATGCTGTGGTTTCGCATACGCATTCGATGTAGGGTCAAGAATGGTGCTGGATCCACATATGGATAACGTGTTGGTGATAGGCGCGGAGGTGTACAGCAAGATACTCAACTGGGAAGACAGGACCACGTGTATCTATTTTGGTGATGGAGCTGGAGCTACATTACT
Organism: uncultured Candidatus Bathyarchaeia archaeon; assembly: GCA_964559155.1. Classification (GTDB taxonomy): domain Archaea; phylum Thermoproteota; class Bathyarchaeia; order TCS64; family TCS64; genus RBG-16-57-9. The sequence continues at coordinate 7,846 of CAZLHA010000005.1, forward strand.
ACAGAAGACGGATGAAGGCGGCGTACTGGGCTCATATCTAAAAGCAGATGGGAACGGAGCCAAGGTTATCGAGATCCCAGCAGGTGGCACAAAGATGCCCATTACAAAGGAGATCTTAGGCACCGGGTTAGAGTACTTTCACATGGATGGGAGAGCCGTATGGAACTTTGCCACAGAGAAATTTCCCGAAGCCATACGCGAGGTGGTTAAACGAAGTGGACTTAAAGTTGATGACGTGGACTGGGTGATTCCCCATCAATCCAACTCCGTGATGATCAAGCAATGCATGGAGAACCTGGGTCTACCTTACGAGAAAGCCTACATTAATTTGGAGAAATACGCCAACTGTGCAGGCGCCAGTATACCCATGGCCATTCATGAGGCAGCTAAAGATGGGTCCCTAGAGAAAGGCGATATCTTGGCTACTGTTGGCTACGGCGGCGGCTTGAGTTGGGCCTCCAACCTCATAGAGTGGTAAATCCCCTCTGTTCAATCTTTTAGAACAAGTGATCTAATTGTTAGATATATCATAAGGATATTGTATAATATTCGCGGGTAAAATGACTGGACTCTACCGCGAACAAGTATACGCCCCCCTCTGGGCGCGAGGAACACTGCTAATAGCATTCACCATGACCGTTGGTCTCTATGTTGTACAATCTCTGACAGGTACTATGCTTGGTAGAAACCCCCCCCAACGAGGTTCTGCTAACCCTGAGTATCCTGTTTGGTGGTATCTATCTATTTTTCCATAAACTCAGGATAGAGTTGGACCATCATGGAGTACAGCTAAGTTACGGCTTAATGCGTAGAAGTATCCCGTATATGGATATTGAGCGTGTCGAGTTATCTCGGATTGGTATGGTGGATTATGGTGGCATAGGGTTAGAGAAGAATAGCCGAGGTGACGATGCATATAGTGTACGGAAAGGAGAGGCGATTAAACTTGTCACCAGCAACAAAGGTCCAGTCTTATTTACCCCCCAAGAAAACGGGGTAAGAACCGTTTATTCTATTATCAAAGCGAATATTGTGGTTTAATGAAGAAAAGCATGGTGTCTATTCTCGTGTCTTAACTCTAAGTATAAAAAAAGTTCCAATTATGGCCAGTGCTATGACAAGTAACCTTGGATGAAGGGAGTCCAAGGCGAAAACAGTGGTAAATATTACAGCTATCCATGTCATTGCCAGCGCCTTTATCTTACTATTTCTACTCATTCCCTCTTTGTCAGCGTATTCATCCACAATAGGTCCAAGTCTAGGGTGATTGATGAGCCAGTCATGAAACTTGGGGGAGCTCCTATAGAAACACCAAGCAGATAACAATATGAAAGGAGTTGTGGGTAAGATAGGGAGAGGAATACCAATTAATCCAAGAACAAGAGAAACAAAGCCCACAACAAGATAAAGGAGCTTTCTCGGTTTCGAAATTTCCTTTTTACTCATAATAGTTTTCTTCTCCTGTTTTGACCAAGTTTTCAATGAACTTCTCTAAGCTCTCTTTGTCTGACTTGTTCCCCTTCTCTTTGAAAAGGTTTGTCAAGTTAAAAGGTAAAATAAACTTGTCGTATGACTGTGATGAAGGATTGAATAATGAATTTAGGTTTTTACAAAATATTATTTTTTTTACAATCGTAAAGATAAGGTAATAGCCTAAGTTCATTGGTCTATTTTCTTAATCTAAGAACTTTATCCAGTCCCCAGGTATTTATCACGTCTTCTGGCTCCAGCCAGCCCCTTCGTGCAACTGCTACTCCGAGGGGGAGGAACTCCATCTGGGGAACGCTGTGAGCATCTGTACCTAACGCGATTTTTACTCCAGCTTTTTTCGCTCTACGAGTGTCAACATCCCTTAGATCCAGTCTGTTTGGACTGCAGTTGATCTCCATACAAACGTCTTGCTCAGATGCAGCTTCGAATATCTTATCAAGGTTAACCTCATAGGGTCTTCTTTTCTGTATAAGGCGACCTGTGGGGTGCCCAATAACTCGGACATATGGATCGTGTATGGCTTCTAGGATACGGTTTGTAATAAGATCCCCCTCCCGCTGCATACCTGTATGTATACTGGCTACAACCCAGTCTAACTGGCTTAGAAGATCATCACTGTAATCCAGTGAACCATCACCTTTTATATCGCACTCAGTACCCGTCAGTATCTTGATCTCAGGATACTCATCGTCAAGGTGCTTAACTTCTTCCACCTGTTTCAATAATGTCTCTTCATCCAGTCCTTGGGCTATGGCAAGGCTCTTACTGTGATCAGTGATAGCAATATACTCTAAGCTCATATCGATGGCTTTTTTCACCATAGCTTCAAGGGGATCTATGGCGTGACTATAATCCGTATGCACATGCAGATCCCCTCTAACCTCGTCCAGTGACACGAGGTCCGGTAATGTACCCTCTATGGCTGCCTCTATTTCACCGGTGTTCTCCCGGAGCTCAGGGGGCATCCAGTCCATACCCAGTGCGTTATAGATCTTTTCCTCGTCCTCTGCCTCCACCAATTCATCGTCTTCGCGCCTGAACAAACCATACTCGTTAAGCTTAAAACCTGTCTTCACCCCGATGGTTCTGAGCTTCACGTTATGTTCTTTGCTACCAGTGAAATACTGTAATGCTGCTCCATAGCTCTCAGGTGGTATGACTCGGAGATCAACCTGAAGCATATTCTCTAGGACCACAGTACTTTTTGTGGCACCTTCACCCAGTATTCTAACTATTGGAGGCATGGAGACAAAGTGCTCAGTAACAAGACCCGGTGTACGGCTGCTAACCAGTACATCCAAGTCCCCCACGGTCTCTTTTCTACGCCTAGCAGAACCCGCCACCTCAACCCTTCTCGCGCTAGAACAATCCTCCATGTAACTGATAATACCTTGAATAATGGGTAAAACCTCTCCCAGCAGAAAACGGGTGCTCCTACTCCTGTACTCCTCGATGGCTGTTAGAATATTCTCCTCCTTCTTGGCCCCGAAACCCTTGAGTTTCCTAATCTCCTCTGCCTTAGCCGCTTTCTCAAGTTCCTCGATATTGGTTATACCCAGCTCTTGGGTTAGCCTCATAGCTATCTTGGGTCCAATCCCCTCTAACTCTATCATCTGAAGAACCCCTTTGGGCAGGGATTCACGTAGCTCCTCAAGGACAACACTTTGCCCCGTCTCTATGATCTCTTGGATGACATTGGATATACTCTCCCCAACTCCGGGGATTTCCTGTAATTCACTGCGATCAGCTATGGCTCCCACGTCTTCTGTGAGAGCTGTCACCCTCTGGGCTGCCATATTATAGGCTCTGCTTCTGAACCGGTCTCCTTTGATGGCTAGGATCTCGCCGATCTGATAGAGTTGTTCAGCTATTTTCTGGTTGAGGCTCATATTTCCATATTATCTTTGGGTGCATATGAATCTGTTACTAGATACCATCTTTGCTGGATCCCTGTGATAATCGAAGAGGGCTCTAGGTTAATTATACAAGTTATCATTAGATGAACTTTATAGCCTAATAAAGCCATGAAAGTGTGAAACTCTTTGACCCGGAAAACCTTCGAAGAACTATACCCTAGCAAACCCGAATACACACGATTCGATCAAAGAAACACTGCTTTCGGGCAGTCCGTAGCGGAAACGGGGAATGTCGTAGAATTCGGAGCAGAGAAATATCGGTCAGACAAGATCAAGCAAAAGATACCGGGGTTCGGTCTAGTGGAGTACGCCTTCAATGGAGCAGCGGGTCTCTACGAGTACCCCAAAGGGAGCACGGATACACAGGGAATAGCCTATTATGACTGGCAGAGCTTGGGATATGTAACTAAACCAAAAGATGTTTCACGATGGAAAGGATCACCAGAGAAAGCCGCCCGTATAATCACCAAAGTGGCGAAATATTTCGGAGCCTGCAGTGTAGGCTTTACTCAGTTGGATAAGCGGTGGTTCTACACCCATAGTAGGTATGGTAAACCCCTTGTTTTCGATGATGAGATAGATGAGGGTTATGTAACCGATGAAAAAGCTGTATTCCCTACCAAGCACAAGTATGTAATTGCTCTAGCTATACCCATGGAGTACGAGGAGTTTATGCATGCACCCACCCAGCTGGAGGTTACAACAAACATGGGCTACAGCAGGATGCATCACATGGCGGGCCAGTTGGCAGAATTTATTAGGGGACTAGGGTGGCACGCGACACCCATGGGAAACGATACAGCGATGAGCGTACCCATAGCAATACAGGCTGGACTTGGTCACGCTGGGAGACATGGTAGATTAATCACATGGGAACGCGGTCCCTTGGTGCGATTGATGAAGGTCTTCACTGATCTCCCCCTGCCCCAGAGTGAACTTGCCCATCCTGGGATAATCAAGTTCTGTGAGGATTGCGAGAAATGCGCTAAACACTGTCCAGCTCAGGCAATACCCTATGGACCTAGAACCTATGAGGCCGTATGTACGGCTAACAATCCTAGTTTCCTGAAATGGTATGGGGATGAGGAGGCCTGCTTGGATTACTGGAACGAGGTGGGTTCAGCGTGTAGCGTATGTTTCAGGACATGTAGCTTCACCAAAGGAAAGGGAGCAATGTATGATATAGTGAAGTGGTTCATTAAGCATGTACCTCAGTTGAACAAGTTTTGGGTGTGGTGTGATGATATCTTTGGCTATGGCGATCCACATGACCCGGAGGCTTACTGGGATAAGCCCTTCAAGCGGACATAACTCCTCCCAGTTTGTTCAATTTAATACACATATTTTATAGCCTAGAGACTAATGTAGGCACATAAAGAGTGAACAATTTTGAATATACTTGATTACCTGAAGAAAGATGAGATAATAGACCTAGCCTGCGAGCTGATACGACAGCCGAGCCTTACCAACAAAGAAGGACCCGCCGTAGACTATATGATAGACTGGTACGAGGACAATAACTTCGATGAGATCCATGTACAGGAGGTTCAGCCAGGTAGAAGGCAGGTGATCGGCGTTTTGAAAGGTGATGGTACCGGGAAATCCATGATGTTTAACGGGCATCTAGATATTGATCCGATTACCGCTGACTGGGATTGGGACCCATACGAGCCTAAAATAGAGGGAAACAGGCTTTGGGGTGCCGGAGTACACAATATGAAGAGCGGTGATGCGGCGTTTCTCATGGCTGCTTTAGCCATCAAACGCTCAGGAGTCAACCTCAGAGGAAATCTAGTATGCGCTACAGTTGTCGGTGAGCTTCAGGGTGGAGTAGGTACAGTACATATGCTTGAAGAGGGAATCTTGACAGACTATGCCATTGTTCCAGAGCCTTACAGCGTCGATAATATCTTGACCAAATGTGTGGGCGTACATGATTTCGCTGTGAATGTCATAGGTGAGAGCCATCATATCAGCCGAATGGAGGCGGCTGTGGACGCTATCAAGAAGATGAGAAAGGTACTAGACAGGATGGACGAGATGGAGTTTGAGGTAAGAGACCCTGACCTCCCTGGGGCCCCCAGATGGGTAGCAGGTAGCATCATAGGTGGCAGAAACAGGGACTATGACCTTGCTGGTCCATACAATATCCCAGATTTTTGCACAACTATAGTAGACTTCAGGTACCCTCCAGGTTACACTATCAAGGAGATTAACCAGCGATTCAAAGATATGCTGGAGGAGATAGCAGCGGAGGATCCTGAGTTCAGGTATGAGTTTGAGTATCCAGTGAATCCCAAGTTCAGGGTAGGTGGAACCGTTATGCCCCCTATGGGGGTAGATCCAGACGCAGAGGTTGTGAATATCTTGAAGGAGAACCATAAAACAGTCACAGGAGAGTACCCGAAGCAGATTGGAGCTGTTATCCCACGAAGTTACTGTGGTAATGATACGGCTCACTTAGCTCAGGCTGGGATCGAGTGTTGCCTGTACGGACCTAGAGGTTACCCGGATGACGTTGAGAAACATGTAAGAATAGATGAGATGGTGACCTGTAGCAAAGCTTTGGCGCTGAGCGGTTACCAGGTTGTAACCCGTGAGAAGTAACCCCTTATATTCCCCCCTCTTTTCATATTGCTATGAAGGTCAAGAGACTAGAGGTCGAGCCCGGAGTAGAGTTCTCATTCTATTATAGAGCGGGTGATAAGCCGATTACTCTCGTGTTCATTCATGGCTTAGGTGACTGGAAGGAGACACATAAACAGGCAGCAGAGTATAATACGTTAGCTGATTATGGGTTGCTGATAGTAGACCAGATTGGGTATGGTGGCTCCTCCAACCCGGAGGGCTTCAGCTACGCCATGAAAGCCCAGGCAGAGGCATTAATGAAGTTAGTTAACCATTTGGGAGTAAATGAAATGGTCTTAGTACCTCATAGCATGGGTGGTCCTGTTGCCCTTGAGTTGGCCGAGATGACCGAGGACCGGGTGAAGGGAATCATATATGCAGAGGGTAACGTGGATTTCAATGATTGCTTCTTCAGCAACTGGATAATCACCAAGCACAACTATGAGAAATGGGTTGATGAGGGTTTCATCCGTATACTTGAACGATATAAGGCGAACCCAGATCAAGCTCAATACGTATCTTCTTTTGAGAAGGCTGGACCTGTCTCAACCTACCGTAGCTCAGAGGACTTGGTAGATGTATCCAAGAGAGACGATATCAGGGATAGATTAGTTGAGTTGGATATACCTGTTCTAGCGGTTTTCGGGGAGAAGAACCGTGGCAAGTTTACTTCTGAGGATAAGCTGGGAGAGGCTTTCCCACTGGTTTTCATACCGGATGCTGCGCATAGCATGATGCTGGATAATCCCGACGCATACTACCGTGAAGTAGCGAAACTCGTGAAAAAAATGGTATAAAGATGGAACTATTTTAGATTGGTTTTCTTTATCTGCCGCATCATGAGGAATATGATTAACGCGATGATGAAGAAATCCAGTAGCGCACCTGCGAAGTGACCTATAGCTAAAACAACTGGACCAATGGTCAACGTGACCTCACGCCATGATCCACCTGGGACAAAAAACAGTATTATAGGCATCAAGATATCAGCAACTAATGCGTTAACTAAATCCTTTGAGGCGCTACCTATGATGAATCCTATTGCTAGACCTATTACCCCGTATTTGCTGATGAATTCAAGAAATTCACCCCAGATTCCTTTGGGTTTCTCCTCTTTCTTAGGTGGTTTTGGCTCTGACTCCAGTAGTTTCCTAATTTTTACTAATTCTTCTATGATCTGACTGTCTGACATAGATGGGGGTTTGTGTTGGTTTAGTATAATATTTACTGTTCAAATTAGCTCTATTCTCCGGTTTACAATAACTTAGGCTACAGACCACTGCATATGATTAACCAAGGAGATAATACATAATGACAGATGTTAACAAACTCAATTGTTAATAAAATAACACAAAAAGAGGGTGATGAAGACCTTATTTACAAACTTTATGGTAACAATATCTTTCTATAAACAGGTCATCTTCCTCGAAAACCACTGGAGCCTTGACTCCATCCACAAGGGTATAGAAAACCGTCTTCTCCAGCATAGTACTCTCTGGGATCAGGGGTGTGCTGGTCTCAGCGAATGGTGTCTTAGACTCAAGGTAAAGCATCCCGGCTTTGTACTTTACGTCAATGGACTCTATTCTCTTATATGTCTCGTATCTCCCAGTTAGATTCTTCAACCTCTGTTTAACATAGAGCCCAGGCGTTGATTCAACGGGGGCTAGGTCCATTAACAGGGCTAGAATACTCTCATTGATAGCATCATAGGCGAGTTTTGCGCTGTTTCCCATAATGATTACTCCTATCTCCTCCTCTGGCACAATTGACATGTGGGCGGTGGAAACCAGTATTGAGCCACCGTGAGAGACCAGCTTCCTGCCATGAAAATCGGAAGTAATTCCTAACCCATAGCCGTATCCTGTTTTTCCATAGTAGCCATCAGGTCTGTGAATATGGAGCGTTTGCATCAACTCGAAAGAGTTACGGGGAATTAACCCGGAGTCTTTTTTCATTAACGCGTTCATGTACTTTGACATCTCGTTAACGCTGCTGGTTATCCCACCCGCAGCTGCTATGAAGCTGAACTCGGGGTTATCCTCAGGATTAGGGTATGGGAAATCTGTTGGATCAATACTTCCATCGGGTTTCTTCCAGTACGGCGTTATTCTATCGGAGTCCGCATTGAACTCTTTTGTGTTCATTGTGCTTCGCTTCATCCCCAGTGGATTAATGATGTTATCCTTGATGTATCGATGGAACGGGGTGCCCGTTTTCTCCTGAATAATATGCCCTAGTATCCTCCACGCGGCGTTATGATAGAAGAACCTTTCACCCGGTTCAGCAACCACTTCCTCTCTTGCATTGTTAATCAGTCTATAGAAATCATTTGGGCTACTGAATGGTATACCTGTATCGTGTCCCACTGATCTGTAGAACGCCACGCTGCTTGTAGCCAAACTGGGCACTCCTAGGCTATGTGTCATAAAGTTATGAATGGTTATTGGTTTATCCTTATAGCCGATTTTGAATGGAACGTGTTCTCCTACAGGATCTTCCAACTCAAGTTCTCCATTCTCTACTAACTGTAGTATCCCTATGGCAACGAAGCTCTTTGTTATACTGCCTATGCCATATAATGTGTCGGGAGTAGCCGGTAGGTTTTTTTCCTTATCTCTGCTACCGAATCCCTCAGCGTAGACGGTCTCACCCTTTTTTACAACTGCGATGCTTAGTCCGGGCATTTTGCCTTCTCTCATATGCTTGGGCACTATATTCTCTATCCAGTCCTCTAGTTTCCAATCACTCAATATTCGTCATGGAAGAAAAGTGTCTGCAAGTATATGGGTTTTAAGAAAAAGGTTATTTGAAGGACTTTAACAGGTCATTATCACTAAGAGTTCCTGCTATTCCTTCTTCATTGATAATTAGTATGTGGTCTACTCCCCCTATGGCCATAACCCTCATGGCATCAGCGACAGTGTCTTCTTCGCCTAAGACTATGCACATGTTGGTTCCTGTTAGTCCACAAGCCTCCATGAACTCGATTGCCATTGGGCCTTTCATTAATTCAGATACTTTTATGTCACGGATCTCCATTGGTATTGTTTCTAGCATATTCTTTCCTAGTACGTAGCTTTTCATAGCGTAGAATATGTCTGTGGCTGTAACTAGGCCTTTTACAAGTTCGCCCTCCTTAACTACTACAACATCCTTCCCTTTCTGAGCCATCTTCTTTGATACCTCGGCCAGTGACTCATTTGGGTCCACGACTATAGGCGTCCCTTTCATGATCTTTTTGACTTTCATCTCTAAATCCATTTTATTCAACATAGAATCTCTGGGGAACCACGTTAAAAATCTTCGTAGATTAGACTACGTTGGATAAAGTTTCCGGTACCCATTTGTATAGTATGGGTACTCTTATTAGCATATCAACTAGCAGTGGAACCGCGAAGATTAGCCAAGGCATATTACTATCATACATGAAACCGCCCAGTACTGGAGCCACTACTCTCACCATGGCGCTGAACGTATTACTCAGCCCCATCCATCTGCCTCTTTGTTCAGCTGGAACCAGTTCCATGAACAATGTGTTATAGGCGCTTGTGCTCAACGCTACACCTCTTAGAAACCATGCTACTAGTAGCCAATATGGGTTAGGAGCCAGTATGGTTATAATGAAGCTCAACCAGAGGCCGGGTCTTACAGCGATGAACGAGAATTTTCTTCCGCGAGTATCTGCTAATCGATTGGTGGTGGTTGAGAATAATAGATATGCGATGGTCTCACAGGTGGGCATTAACCCCAGAATCAATGCGTTAGCACCCTTAATCTCCTCGGCGTATAAAAAGGCGAAACTCTGTAACGTGGACCATACGAATGCGCCTAGTGCTCCTACGATTATCATTGTCTTGAGTTTTCGTCCACCCGTCTCCATCACGTCCTTGAAATCCTCTATGAAGCCCTGACTGCTTTTTTCTCTAATAGCTGGGTACACATCGTTTACCTTGAGGTATACGAAACTATAGGTTACTATTAGCCCGAGAAATCTGATGTAGTATAATGGTCTGATGCCTTCAACGGTTAACCCTCCCATCTGGTTAACTATGAGAGCCCCTACAACCGGTGCGATGAGGCCTATTAGGTAGGCTATCTGCATCCTTAACCCCATTCCCGTGGCCCTGTCCTCATCCCGTAGTCCATTGGTTATGATAACCTGTTGGCTCCGGAACATTAGAGCCATTGTTAAGGGGTTTATACCCATGGCGATGAATATCCACCTCCAATCCCGGGCAAAAGCATAGAAACCAATCATCACAATGTTCAAGAACATTCCAACGCCGAGAACCTTACGTAGATTATATTTATCGGTTACATACCCTACTGGTAGACTTAACAGCATACTGATGAAGGCGCTAAAGCTACTTAGTAACCCTATTAGCACGTTGTCTGCTCCAAGTGCTTTGGTGTAGATGCTGGTGTATTGATTGGTAAGATTAAAGAGAAAGTTAGCTCCAGCGGTTCTTATTATCATCATTTTATAGTTGTGACTCTGGCGTGCAAGAAATTCACGTACAGTTTTTACGGCTTTTCGTATCACCAGTAGTTTCACCAAGGGTTGGGATACTGTTTTTACCTTGATATTCTATATAGAGTTACCCCTATTGATATTGATTTTAATACGGTGAATACTATGATGCCTATATGGTCAAAGTAAAAGCAACTGTAATCAGTCAAGAAGGCCACTGCACAGCAGGACATGATGTCGGGGATGAGATAGTCTTCGACTGGGATACCCATGAGATAGAGGGTCGGTTATGTCTCCATGCCTTATACAGTGTTATGCCTAAGATCTACGGCATGGCGATGGGGGGTAACGTAGCGTTCGCAGAAGCTGAGGATGGAACTAAGGTGGCTCGTCACGCCTGTCCAGATGGCTATAATCCTTTGATTCTTGAGCTAAGGGTTATCAATTAAACCCGACGCCTCTCTCGCATCATCTTTTATTAAAAACCAGAGAAGCAATGTATCCACTACAGCAAGCACTAGGTTTACCTGTAGAGGCGCCTGATATCCAAATCTGTCATAGAGTACTCCACCTATGTACGGCCCAGGTAACGCCACGAGACCTCTAAAAGTACTGTATCCTCCTATGGATTTAGCTCTCTCAGCCGGATCAACATTACGAGCCACCCAAGCCTGCTCGGCTGGACCCCAGAGAGCAGCACTCAACCCCATCAAAATATTGGCCGCTATAGCAACACTGTAACTGGGTCTGATTATCAATGCAGCGAGCAATATGCTTGAGATAATCTGACTCAACGTAAGATACTCTCTATATCCATATTCATCCACTTTTCTTCCCAGCACTATCTGGAATATAGCCATGGTTCCCGTCTGAAATGCTAGTGTGATCCCCAGCATGCTTGGAGTGAAACCATAGGCGTCTGTAAGTAACCCACTAATCAGCCTCCAGCCCACGCTGAAAGCGAATAGATCCACGCTCATGGCGAAATAGTAGCCCCAGAGGTACCTTGGTGGTCTGAAGGTATCCATGATACTTAGGAATGCTTTCCCTACTCCAAAAATTCGAGTCTCTGGGCTATGGGTTTCACGTATCTTGAACACTGTTACTAGGAGTGATAATGTGCTGGCTATCACGAATACAGAGTAAACATATCTATACCCTAGGTTATCTGTTAACCAGCCGGCTGATAGTGTCCCCACTAGCCCTGTGGCCATATATACGCTGCCTAGTATACTGAATGACCACCCAATTCTATCCGGTGATGATGACTCGGCTACCACACTACTCCATACCGGTGTCAAGGCGTAACCTAATCCAATTAACATCATTCCTAATGCTAGGTAGAGCCAGGACTGGGCGAATAGAAAGAATACTCCACCGGCTACGACTAACACATCACGTAGGATTAAGAAGGGTTTTCTACCATAAACATCACTGGCTGCCCCGAGTACAGGTTGTATAATAATTCTAGCTAACTCCATCAGGCTCTCTAGTGCACCTATATCCCTCATGGGTATACCGAGACTGAGAGCAAAGGGTTGCCATACAACACTCCTAATGTTATCACGAATGCCACGTAGAGCCGTCGCTAGGGCGAGGTAAAATATCTGCTGATCCCTGCGTATTTTCTCTAGGATGTTCATGGCTCATCGGTGCCGCCACTAACGGAGTTCTCTCTTTTAACTCTAACTGAAATATGGAAATCCACTAGGTTAATAGATCAGCCAGTAAACCAGCTATGATTGGTAGTGGTATACCTAGTGCGATCCTAGTTAATACAACCCTGTTCTCAAAGAAAGCCAGCTCAAAGGGAACCCTGCCCAAGGCTACGCTGCTCCAAGCGAATATGAATGTGATAATGGGCGCCAAACCGACGCCGGCAGCATAGAGGCTCGCAAGAATAGGGTATATAACATAAGGTCCACCCGGTACAAAGCTACCCAGTAGCGCCGCGATCAGGATACCTTTGACCCCGGAGCCTTCGCCTAGTACATTTGTTATAAGTTCCTTGGGTATCACGTTCTCTATTACGGATCCCAGTAATGTTCCAGCAATGATAAGCAGCAAAACCCTTGTGAATGTGCTTCCCGCGCTTTCTAATGCGTTCTGTCCTTTCTCAGGGTTCATGATGTAAAGGCCGATGGTGGCGGCGATGGATATGACAACCAAGGTTTTCTGAATAATGCTATAGTTACCGAAGATAACCTCATAGAACTCTGTTAGTCTCATAGGAATATATTTGAAGAGGAATTTATGAATTGATCAGGTTATTTCTTGACCCATATGCCTTTTCGAGTCTCAACCTTCTCTGAGTCTATATCCATGTAGTAGTATGGTATCTCCCGGTGGGTTGATGCTCCCCCTGTCTCTCCATTATTATTGAATGCGATTACATTCATGCTGGGCTTTTTCACTATCTCCTGTATCTCCTTCATGGACTCCTCGCATGCCTCTGTTGGCCTCATACCCGTCTTCATGTATGCGATCACAGCTCTCGCTGTACCGTTTCTGATGGCCAGTTCTCCTGTACCCGTGCAGCAAGCTGCTCCATAACGGTTATCACAGTAGTTTCCTGCACCAATTATTGGGCTGTCTCCTACTCTTCCAGGTAGTTTGAGGTAGGTTCCGCTGGTGGTTACACCTGTGGCTATATCCTGGTTGGTGTCAAGTGCCATGATATCCACTGTTCCCCTCATATGGGGCTCCAGTTTCTCATACCATGTATTGATATCATAATCTTGCTCATCAGCCCTAAGATAGCCCTTATCTACATCAAACTCGGGTCCCAACAGGTGTAAGCGCTTCTCCTTGAAAGCATTATAGAACTCCTCCGCATATGGTGTCAATAGCTTTGTCTTTTCAAACCCATATTGTTCTGCCAGTAACTCGGCTCCCTCTCCCACCAGTAATACGTGCGGGGTATCCTCCATTACCTTACGTGCAAGTGAGATAACATGAAGAACACATCTAACATGGGCAACAGCACCCGCATTCAATGTTCGTCCACACATTATAGACGCATCAAGGGTAACCTCACCTCCTAGATTAGGGATGCCCCCTAATCCTACCCCATGGTCCTCAGAGTTGGACTCCACAGCTCTGCATGTCTCCTCCACAGCGTCCAGAGCAGATCTATTTTCCCGTAAAGTCTCTAACCCTATTTGTAGGAAATCCTTGGCGCTATCTGATCCCATAATAAATGGCTTAACCATGGGTATAACTGGGTTTGTGGATATTTCATATTATGCCAAATTATAATTAACATAAGGACGATGTAGTGAAGATCGATTATGGTAACAGAGCAAGATATCGCAGAGTTCGGAGACCTATGGGCGCTAATGTACAGTGTTATGGCGCGTGAGATGGTTGATAGCTTCGGTGAGGAGGGCAAAGAAGCCCTCATAAGAGCGGTTAAAGCCTACGGAGCAGCCCGAGGTAAAAGGCTACGTGAACGTCATGAGGCGCAGGGACTACCCATCAATATGCGGAGCCTTTTTGAGCACTATGATCTGCCCGGCCACCCTGATAATGAGAAGGAGCGCACAAAGTTTACTGATAACTACCTTGAGAGCTACACGTATCTATGCCCCTATGAGCGTATCTGGAGGGCGAGGGAGTGTAACGACGTTGGGTTAATCTATTGTCAATACTTTCACCACGCCTTCTGGCAGACCTATCGCCCAGACATCGATGTTCAGATCCCCGAAATCTTGACCAAGGATGATCCCCGCTGTCTCTTCTTAGTGTCTCAGTCTGAGGATCAATAGTATACCTCTTTCTTTTATTTCTCTATTCTTTTACTATGCGAGAAGCTCTTGTCCAAGGATGAAAAACTCAAAGAAGTAGTAGAGCGCCTTAAACGCCTAGCCAAGAAGCAGGATGAGGTGAGCGCTAGAATGAAGAATGTGGAGAAAATTATGAGTTTGAAGGAGCGCCGGGAAGAGGAGTAAATATATACTCTCTCAGTTATCCTCGATGGTAATGAAATCAGAGCAGCTGAGGTCCCATGAAAAACGCCTAATTTATGAATACATGAGAAAACAGGGGTACTCTAGGTTAACTATTAAGATCTTGCTGGGATTTCTCCCAGATGGCATGGATCGTCTCACCATATTACTGGGGAAAGGAACAGCATATGATTATAAACTACTTAATGACGAAGAGTTCCGATTGAACGAAATACAGCGATTCCTTGATCTAGCTTCACCGACTTGAGACAGAAGTTATCTTGCTCCTTATCTCTACAGCTCTGGTCTCAAATATTTTCCCAAACTCTGTGGCTTCCAACCTGCTGACAGGTTTCCCGTCGTTGGCCTTGTACTCCAGCCAGGCGTTGTAGGCCCGTGTATAGATTCGTCCAAACATGGCGCTGGGCACGCTATCAATCAGTCCACGGTTCTTAAAGTTCATAAATATCCTATAATTACTGCTAAGCTTATCCTCGCTTAATTCATCGTCAATAACTTTCTCTAGTATTCCTCTTAGCGCGGGCTCCATTTAACTCACTGAATACACTGGTTACGGGTTTAAAATTATTCTTTTTTCGCGGAACCTCTTTTTATGAGATACTCCCCATTCCTGTTATCTTGTCTGCTTTGAGACCGGTGGTTGAGTCAATGGGTGTACGGATCCATGTCCCGTTGGGTGGTAGGTATGCTTTCTTTAACAGCCCGTATCCCTCCCATAAAGAGAACACCGGTGTGGATATTTACCCTAATGGAGATTTCGGTGCATTAGCACTCTCTCCTGTAGAGGGGGAGGTTATTCTGGAAAGAAGAGTCAGGGCACCCAAGGGGAACGACTTCAAGGCATCAGATCATGATACTGTGATCATCATAAAAAACAGTGATAACCCGGATACCGTTACAAAGCTACTTCACGTGGACCCGATAATCGAGACAGGTGAATGGATTAGTGTTGGAGACCCCATCGGGAGAACATTGCGATCAGGTTACTATGGGTGGGGCACATCTCCCCATGTACATGTAGAGATAAGAGACCCACTTGACCCCATAAGAGCACGGGGAGGTTACCGCATGAATCTAATCGATAAACCAATGGGCCACCCTGTTGAAGATTTAATTGGTTATGTAGTTCACGCTCAACCCGAGTACGCGATGATAGAATTGGGCACCAAATGTCTTGGCTTAGTGGGCACAATTAACGATGCGCCAGCGGTTCTTGATGGTGGTATACCCTATTATGGGTGGCTAGGCGCCCATATGGTTGATGCCCCTGAGTCCGGCACAATTGATCTCCTTGGGAAACCCATCGCGGATATCACGGAGGCTTTCCACAAGTCATGCAAAGCAGAGTGCCGTGACTACCGGTTCTTGATCAATGAGAAACCCATACTGGGACTATCCTTGACTCTCTGGCCAAATTTGAAACCCTTGGTAAAGGCTATTCCATTGGAGAGAAACGGGTTGAAACTATCTACTGGAGATCTGGTTCAAGTGGAGCTTAAGGTCTCCTAATATTACTCTCCGGGTACTTCATCTCATCAAAGTCTTTGAGGAAGCTGCACATCCAGTCCACAACTTTTATCATTAGTTTCTCTGCATACTCCGGGGTAATTTTGCTGTAATCCTCGACACTGGGGTGGTCATCAGGGTGCGTCTCAGTCATTGAACCAGTGTCCGTGACATCTGCTGTTTGTAATGGTATCCTAACTACACCGTTTTTGTATCGAGCCAAGCCTGCGCGGGTGAATTGAATATCATCGTCCAGTTGCTTGGTTGCCATACAGTTAGCCTTCTCAATTCGCACCGCCTCAGGTCTAGCCGAGAGGGTGAATGATGTCTCAGCGTAGCCAGCGTGCTGCTCAGCTGGATGACCCAGTATGCTCTCATTGCTCAATATATCCCACCAAGTGCATATGGCGCAGAGCATACCATAATCGTCTCGGGCACGCTTAGCGGCTAACGTTAAACCGGTGTTGTTACCCCCGTGTCCATTCATGAATACTACTCTTTCCACTCCGTATCGGGCAAGGCTTTCAAGAATCTCGTATATCGCTTCTGTATAGGTCCCTGTGGATAAGGTTAGGGTGCCTGTGAACTCTTTATGGTGTCCTGATACCCCATAACATAATGTGGGTAGAACTAGTGCATCGCATTTCTCTCCTACTCTGTGGGCAATAGCTTCTGCTTGAATCCAATCCGCACCCACTCCTAGATGGTGACCATGCTGCTCCGTACTACCAACGGGGAATAACACGGTCTTTGTCTTCTTAAGGCGTTTCTCAAGCTCTGGCCATGTCTGATTAGCGTATACTGTCATGTATACTAGTTGGTTATATTGGATATGAAACATCTTCCCTACCACTATCTTTAACCGTGACTCTTGGATACATCAATTAGGTAATTACAGTGAATATGATTGGATACCTTGGGGTAGGCGTAATCTTCGCCATAGTACTAGGATTCGTTAACATCTACAACGACTTTAAGAAATACGGGAATGCAGCAGAGGCCACATTGGGGCAGATCAAGGTTGCTATGAAGAAGCGATTGGATATGATTGAGCAACTGCTGGGTGCCGTGAAGGGCTATGTTAAGCACGAGAAGGAGATATTTGAGAAGATAGCCCGCCTAAGGCAAGGTGTTGATAACGCACCACCCGGTGAACTCGGGGAGATCGAGGAAGAGAGCAGAACAGTCACCAGTAGTTTACTAGCAGTGGCTGAGGCTTACCCTGATCTTAAGGCATCTGAGAACACTCAGAGATTGATGCAGGCTGTTATCGATGTGGAAGACGAGATTGCTCGCCACCGATACACCTACAACAATATCGTCCAACAGTACAACACGATGCAGGAGACCATACCATCAAGTCTATTAGCTGGCGCGGCAAATGCATCCAAAATGGGATACTTGGAATTCGAGGAAGAAATAGAGAGCCCCCCGGATATATCGGTGAATTAGTTGAGTGAGCGAAGACAAATATATCTACTGATGGCGGTTACCCTTGTAATCGCGTTAGCTGGAACCCAGCTAGGTAACTTAATCGGGGAAGCAGAGGGAGAAGCCGTTGTTAAGAGCTATGACGCTGTCTTTCACTCGGATGGAAGGCTTGAAGAGACCTTCACCTACAGGATTAACGCCCAGGATAAGCGTTTCTTATTCAGGTACTGGGAGGCCCCATTAGCTGACACTCGACTAGATTACCCTCATATCGAGTTACTGGATATTGACGTACCCTCTGGTACTTACTGGTACTTGATGGATACTCACGGTGTGTTGCATACTAGCGATGAGATTGACCGTAAAAGCGCCGACACCATAAGATCTATGGCGTACTGGAACGAGGCTGGGGCCTTTAACCCTGATGGCTACGAGAAAGGCGAGTACACGGTTAAATTCTGGTATCAGGTTCGTCCACCGATCGAGTATGACGATGAATACAGTCACCTTAATCTAAAACTAGCGAGCGATCACATACCCTACCAGAATGTACGCGTAGAGATAGAAAACCAGGGGTACATAGAGAAAATATATCCTCATCCACCCGCCCTCTTAAAATCAACTGATAGAAACTTAGTCATATTCACAGGGTCTTCACCAGAGGACCAGCTACTGGAGTTCGAGTTCCTCATGGAAAACGAGGCATTAGAACAATTAGATGGGTTTCCCAATCAGCAACAAGATATCAAGGAGAGAACGGTTAACTCAAACAATATGTATCGATTCCAGTACATGGTAGCGTTCGGGTTCCTATGGGTCAATAGAATAGCAATCTTCCTGATGCCTGTTGGACTCTATCTTTTCTGGCGAAGATATGGTAAAGAAAAGGAATATGTGGTTCCCCCCTTCTTGAGTACTATACCCAATAAACTCAGGAAACCATGGATAGTTAACCTAGTTTTCAAGAAAGACGCCATAGACTTCGATGCAGATGGCTTCCACGCAACCCTGCTGGACTTGCATGAGATGGGCAAGATAGATATAGACGCAGATGAGGCAGATGTAGTTATCCGGTTAAAGGATGACAAGGGATTGGATCGCTACGAGAACCGCGTAATGTCCTTCCTCCAAAGAATAGCTAGAGATAACGTGGTACGCACAGGGTACATGAAGGAGATGGTTGAGCTGGCTCAACATGACTCAATCATAGAACAAAAAGTCATATCATTACAGAGGACATATAATCGACTCGTATCCGGTACCGATAACGAGGTAGCCGGAGAATACACCATCAATGGGAGAAAAAAACTACTACCTTTACTCGGGGTGTCCCTATTACTCTCCTTCGGACCATTGAT
The DNA here is from genome assembly GCA_964559155.1 of uncultured Candidatus Bathyarchaeia archaeon. Taxonomy (GTDB): domain Archaea; phylum Thermoproteota; class Bathyarchaeia; order TCS64; family TCS64; genus RBG-16-57-9. The sequence continues at coordinate 26,618 of CAZLHA010000005.1, forward strand.
CCTATTAATTGTCTATGAATACGCCTCTGGGGTATTCCTGAGCGCAGTCGGCTATGGGTTAATAACCATCCTGCAGGTGGTAGCAGCAATGATATTCCCCTCAACTCTTTTCGGTTTATGGAAGAATGATACTTATAGAGAGAAACAGCAATGGGACGCCTTCCAGCGTCACTTAACCGACTTCAGCAGACTCCAGCAGTACGGTCCAGAGGATATGAATATGTGGGGTCAGTGGCTCGTATATGGAACCGCTCTCGGAGTAGGGGAGAAAGTAGCCCAAGCAATGAAGAAGCTGGAAGTAGAGTACCCCACGATGCATATGGTACCATACTATGGATACTGGTTCAGACCCATCTATACAGCGAAAACCCCCAGTATGCGCAGTAACAGTAGGGGTGGTGGCGGCGGTGGTGGAGGAGGATTTGGAGGCGGTGGAGGTTTCGGTGGCGGAGGTGGCGGTGTACGCTAATCGTCGTCTCTGATGTATTTTTTAACGGTTCTTAGAGCGCTAAGAAATTCTCCACCCCTACCGGTGAGAGTATACTTGATGTTTCCACCGTATTCATCATCCGCTATCAATCCATGACCCATAAGGTACTCAACAGCCTCTTTAGCGCGATCAACAGGAAGGTTTGCGCCATAACTGATACGAGTTATCCCCGTGGCTCCCTGTCTACGGAGAGTCTCAAGGATGTCCTGATAAATATCGTATCTTGTACGTCTCTCCATGGCGCACACCTAGAAAGGGGGATCGGGTAGTTTTTCACTCTTTCTTGAACCCTCACGGATCCGTACCGAACTATCTGCTTTCAATTCATCAATATATGTAACCGAGTCTACATCACATCTGTTGCCTAGCCACACAACCCGGCCAGATAAGTGACCTGCACGGCATCTGCCTCTAAGTTGTATCCTATCTCCGTAGATATCTTCTGCACTCGCCTTATTTTTGATGGTAACGATTTCTGCAATTAATGTCCCCTTTGCTGAGCCCCTGCGCTCGATCTCTATCCTCTTCGCTTTAGCCCCGTACCGGGTGGTGAGGTTACTGGTCTCTATGAACTGTTCCGCTATTACTTTATCCGCTTGGATCTTACCCCCCACCCTTATGTTTCCTGTCTTCAACACACCGTCAACAGCGACCTTGCCGCCTACTCTAATACTGTCACTAACCGTGAAATCTCCCCTTGTCTTTAATGTTCCCCCGACGGATAGCTCCTCCCCAACTGATTTTTCCCCCAGCTTAACCGTTCCACCAACGTCGATTCTGGTGAACTCTAGTTGACCATTTACCTTTAGGGTTCCACCCACATCGATTTGTTGACCCTTTCCTCCCTCATCGAGTTTTACTGTACCTCCTACAATTATGTCTCCAAACTCCAGATATCCACCGGATTTCAGAGTACCTCCTACCTCGATTCTTCGCTTCACCATCCCGCCATCGATTTTTATTGTACCCCCCACGCGGATTTGCTCGATATTCGTAGTACCGGTGGCTGTGAAGGTTCCGCCTACATCGATCTCATCTGCTTTTATCTCCCCTGTTTTGAGACTTCCACCTACTTGGATTATCTTGGAGATTGCTTCGCCGTATACTTTGTAGGATCCACCTACTTCTATGTAGTCTATCTGTGCGTCTTGATGTGCTCGAAGACTCCCTCCTGTCTTTATTCTATCCGCTGATATGTCTCCGTCTACCTCTATGGAGCCACCCACTCTAACATTATCTGCCTTGAGCATGGCACCAACACTTAGGGTTCGACTTACGAGGATCTCTTTGCCGGTTAATGACCCAGATACTTCTAGTTTTCCTCTTTTAACCTCTATCCGATTCGTTCTAAGTGAGCCGTTGACATTTAGATCTCCACGGTTTGATACAACTTCTTCAGCCTCGATATTCCCGTAGATTTCGCAGTCACGTTCACAGATTAACTTACCAGAAATCTGAATATTCTTTTTTTCGGCTTCAATTTTTCCAGCTTCCATGTAGAGGTCTCCATCTACCTTGGATAATCTAGCGGTCTCACGGATGATCTTCTCGTATGTCAATAGCCTTCAACTATTCACCCGTTTTTTCACCTTTTAAAGATAAAACATGTCTGATACTCACATATTGTGACTACAAGTGTTGATTATCTAACTTGAGTCCACTTTAAATGCATAAAACCCTCAACCCAGCTTGAAAAAAAATGAAAATAAGCCAACATAACCATGAAAGCATCGAGCATCTGAGAAAAGTTATGGAGACCGAGGAGGGAAAAGAGGTTTCTACTAATCAGGTTATCACACGTGTGCTTGGGTTCTACAAGAAATTTGTACCCTACAACTAGGAGCGAGCCCGGAATGGCGAGTCAATCAACCCAGAGTGTCAGGGAACCTGTTTTCCAATCAATTGTAACAGGGTTCATGAACTCTGTTATACCCTCACATTTATCGGCGAATGCTAAACTATTTTTAACTGGAGCAGTTGTCAACGGGGTTTCGAATGGAGTATTTAACTCTGTCTTACAGCTCTACTTAATCTCTATGGGTTTTTCCGCTGGGGCTATGGGGCGGGTATTTATGTTCAACCCGTTGACCTGCGCCGTTTTAGCCATCCCCTGTGGTATAATGGCTGATCGATATGGAAAACGGGAAATGATCATATTTGGGTTTATCGCTGTGTGTATCGGCGTTACTGGGATGGTCTTATCCAGAAGCATTTACTTGTTAGGTTTTAGTTTCGCCATGTTTGGTGTTAGCAACGCCACCTCTACTGTGATGATGCCCCTCTACAGTTCCTTCTACGAGAAACAAGATATGGAGAAAGCCATCGGGCTCTATGGTTTAATCAATATATCAGCCATGAGTCTCGGGAACCTCACTGGGCATATCCCAACATATATGATTAATCAATTCTCTTTCACCGATTATTCAGCGTACAGACTCGTGATGATGGCTGCCGCCTCATTATTCATACTCCAATACATCTTCTATCTCGCCTCGTCCAGAGACATAAAAGAGAAGCTAAGCGACGTTTTTAGCTTCAAATTAAAGAGCTGGAGACCCGTGATCAAGTTCAGTGGATTAACTCTCTTGTTAAATGTAGCTGGTGCTATATTGTTCTCCTTTTTCCCCTACTATGTTAATCAGAAATTCGGGATAACATCTGCTGGGCTTGGCACATTATTTTTCATCAGTAATCTCACCATGGCGGTGAGTAAAGGAATGGCTGCTTCAATAGCAAAGAGACTGGGTAATATGAGGAGCATAGTGGTTGGTGTAGCTTTATCTAGTGTATTCTTTTTCTTGATGCCTTTGAGTCCAAGCTTCGGCTTATTGAGCCTATTATATGTACTTAGAAGTGGTACACGATTCATGAGCGACCCAATATTAACAAGCCTATTTCTTAGGAGCATTAACGAGGACGAGCGGAGCACAGCTAATAGTATAAGGATGATAGCCATGAATGGAAGCGGAGCGGTCTCATCATTGATCGGTGGATTCCTATTGGAAAACGTGGGACTTGATTCACCCGCATATATTGGAGCAGCTTTAACGTTAGTGCTTGCTGGTCTTTTTCCTCTCCTGTTAAGTAAAGAGATTGATGAAGCTAGTTAGTCCACTGGGTATACCTTGCTTATCTTCTCCACTAGCTCATTTTTACTCCAGTAACTATACACGTTTACACTACTTATGGATGGAGTAAGAGCACTCATTAAGAAAAGGAAATTAGAGTCTCCTAGAATCTCCTCTATCTCAAAGTTATCCCCTTTGCTATTCTCGCATGCAGCCGCTTTTTCCACGAAATCATCCATATATGGTACGATTACGTTGATGTATTCTCCAGTGAGATATGCTCGTAACCAGTAGTTGAATAAACCCTTCTCCATGGTCTCTAAGTAGGTTGCCTCAAACGCGATCTCTTTGATCTTTTTGACTGTTCTTACAGATTTGATCTCGTGGAGTGGTGATAGGTGGTTTGCGTAGAATCTTATTGTGTTCTTAATGAAGTATTTGGTACTTGGTTCCTGAGGCTCGTATCGGGCGTAGTATAATACTTGTTTATCCTTACTGAGTTTCTCCACTATTTTATTCATTAACTCAAAGTTGGAGCCCAGACCCTCTAACCTGTAGTGAAAAATGGGGCCTATGGAGTCTTTCTCGGTTATCTTTAATCTTTCCCAGCTTTGTCTGGTCTCTGTAATCAGAATATAGTATATGGCGTATATGCTCTTCAAGTAGAATACGGTGACCCCTGAGATGGTGCCGCATAGAAAAGCAACCATATTGCTACCCCCCAATGCTGAGCCCATCAGAATCAGTACAATGAACCCAGCAACACCATAATTGAGAGCACCACCGAGAAAACTAAGCTTATTCGTAATCTCAAAGAAGAAAAACCCGATTACACCAAATAAGAATACTCCAACTATGAAGGATGCATCAAGTAATAGCCTTCTATTTAACATACTGCGGATGGTTATTGCTGAAGCTAGTAAGAATACGAAGGTTAGTGTTATGGATATTACTATGGCTGTTTCTCGAATGGTGTCCGAGACCTCGGTGAAGCTTCTCATCTAGAAAACTGAACTAGGGTTACACATAAAAGATGTTTTACTCCGGTTCAAATGTCTCGGCTTTCTCCAATAGCTCAAGCGCCTCCTTGTCCCCATATTTGCCTCTGTATGCCAACAACCCAGCCCTCATGAGAGCGTTGCTTGGACCTTCTCTCGGATCGTATCTTGTTATGAACTCTCTACAGGGAAAATCATTACACTCTCCACAGTGTGAAACATCTTGTTCTCGTACACACAAATATGTATCACAAGAACCCCAGAATGGGTTTCCCTCAACCGCTTGACAACCAAGACATTTTTGATCCATCTCACCAATGTACCATGGGCAACTGTTACAATGTATACCACACGGACTGAATATTTCACTCATATCAAAACCATCTATTTTCTTGATTGATAAGTACAACGGAGGTAAAATGGCTGCGCTTAACTGAATATACTTAAACCATGTGTCTCCTATATTGTTCGTATGGCTTTCCTGAAATCCGCTAAGAGACACATATCGGATGGAGTCAAACACCTGCAGGATTTTGAATATGATAAAGCATTAAAGAGCTTTAGACACGCTGAGAAAAAGAAACCCGAGGAACCAAGTATAATGAATTATATCTCACAGGCCTACGCTGGCCTTGATGATATGGATAAGGCTGTTGAATACATCCTGAAGGCCATAACCTATGATCCCCAATCCGCTATACATAGGCAACTCTACGCAACATATCTTATGAAACAAGAAAAATATCAGCAAGCAATACCCGTGATAGATGAGGCCCTAGAAATCCAGCCAGCTGATGTGATATTTGTGCTCAGGGGGCAGGCGGATTATAACCTTGGTAACTTTGATTCAGCGTTAAATTACTTTGATAAAGCCTTGGAGATGGACCCCCATAACCCGTTAGCCAACCATATGAAGGGATTATTGTTATACAGAATGTCAAGGTACGCTGAAGCTATTCCCCATATTGAAAAAGCTCTATCTGTAAGTGAGATTAAGAGCTTGGTAAAGATACTTGAGGACTGTAAGTCAAAGGTTGGAAAACAGTTAGATTAACTATTTTATATACGAGAACCTTAAACGCCTCTACGTCCATGAATATCGGTACTCTGGTGAGTCAATGCTTGAAGTCTAATGAAATTGACACTCTTATCGATGAGGTGCTGGAAAACCATTATAACAATTCCAGCAGCCCACTAATACCCGTATTACAGGCAGTACAGAAAAACCAAGGATACCTCTCAAGAGATGTTCTCCGCAAGGTCTCAGAGAAGACAGGCGCATCCCTGAGCAGAGTGTATGGTGTAGTAACCTTCTATCACCAGTTTAGGCTAAAAGGGGAAGGGAAACACAAGATAGCTGTCTGCAGGGGAACCGCCTGCCATGTGGCTGGCGCTACCAATGTATACAATACTTTAGTCGGGGAACTGGGGATAAAGCTGCCGGAAGACACCTCAGAGGATGGATTATTCACACTCCAAGAGGTTAGATGCATAGGAGCATGCAGTTTGGCGCCCGTTGTCAAGATTGATGAAACCGTCTACGGAAAAGTGACCCCCAAGAAGCTGGGAGAGATATTAAACCAATATAGGAGTGAAGGCTGATGCAGTCAAATAAACTGTTTTTTGATGATAGCGAGATTAGAATCAATGTTGGGATGAGTACATGTGGTCTGGCTGCTGGTGCAAACCCTGTTTACATGGCGTTCAAAGAAGCAGTAGAGGAAAACGATGTCTCTGCGAAGGTGGTTAACGTTGGCTGTATAGGCGCATGCTTTGCTGAGCCATTAGTAGAAATATTCACTGTGGATAAACCTGGGGTGTTTTACAGTAATGTTAACCCAGATAACGCTAAGAAGATCATATTAGACTATGTTTCAGGGAAAATCGATAATGCTTGGGCTATCAGGGAGTACTCTGGGGCTTACTCTGGAGAATTAAACCTACCTAGACTCCAAGATCATCCCTTTTTCAAACACCAAGTGAGGGACGCTATCGAGAACTGTGGCATAATAGACCCGGAATCCATAGATGAATACATCTGTTACGGGGGATACAAGGCACTAGAAAAAGTGTTAAAGAAGACACACGAAGAAATAATCGAGACAGTTATTGAGAGCGGTCTAAGGGGCAGGGGTGGAGCAGGATTCCCAACGGGTTTGAAGTGGAAGTTCACACGCCCAGTTGAGAGCGATAAAAAGTATGTGATCTGCAACGCAGATGAGGGCGACCCTGGAGCCTTCATGAACAGATTAAACGCAGAGGGTGATCCTCACAAGATACTGGAGGGTTTGATTATAGCAGCTTACGCTGTAGGCGCAGAGGAAGGTTTCTTCTTCGTGAGAGCCGAAAAACCTCTCATGGGAGAACGACTGAAGAAGGCGATAGAATCAGCTATGATACGTGGGTATCTTGGTGATAATATATTGGACTCGGGTTTTAGTTTCAAGGCAGATGTGATACTCAGTGCAGGCGCGTTCGTCTGCGGAGAAGAGACCGCCCTCATGAGAGCCATAGAGGGTAAACGGGCTATGCCCACTCCTAGGCCACCATTCCCATCAACAAAGGGTCTCTGGGGTAAACCAACATGCATCAATAACGTGGAGACCCTTGCCCATGTACCTAAGATAATCAATGGAGGTCCGGAAGCCTTCGCAGCTGTTGGAAGCGAGAAAAGCAAGGGAACCAAGGTTTTCTGTCTCACCGGCGCTATTGAGCGAAGCGGAGCAGTAGAGGTGCCTCTAGGTACAAGCATAAGAACACTGGTGTTTGATATCGGTGGTGGACCTCACCCGGGTCGGAGCTTCAAAGCAGTTCAAACAGGTGGCCCCTCAGGTGGCTGCTTATCAGAAGAACATCTTGATCTAGGACTTGACTATGAGTCCCTTCAATCAGCTGGGAGTATAATGGGTAGCGGAGGTGTCGTTGTTATAGATGATACCAGCTGTACCGTAGATGTAGCCAAGTTTTTCCTAGGATTCACGACAGCCGAGTCATGTGGCCGGTGCACCCCATGTAGGATAGGTTTGAAGCGGATGCACGAGGTGCTAGAAAGGATAACCAAGGGTGAGGGTGTGATCGAGGATCTTGAATTATTACAGTATATGAGTAAAGGAATAATTGATAGTAGTCTCTGTGCGTTGGGTAGAAGTGCGCCTAACCCTGTTTTAACTACCATCAAATACTTTGAGGACGAGTATCGTGCCCATATTGAAGAACAGAGTTGTTCCGCTGGTGTATGTGATGCCTTGATAAAGGGATATGTGGTGGAGTCCGATGATTGCAGGGGTTGTGGGTTATGTGTTAAAGATTGTCCGGTAAATGCCATCACTCAGATTGAGCCAGGGGATAAAGCAAAGATTAATCAAGATCATTGTATCAAGTGCGGTAACTGTTATACGGTTTGTCCATTCGACGCCATAAAGGAGGTATGGTAGATGTCAGTAGAGCTAACCATCGACGGGAAGAGAGTCTCAGGCAGAAAAGGTCAGACCGTACTGGAAGTAGCACAGGGGCATAGAATACATATATCAACACTTTGTCATCACCCATTACTCCCTCCCAATGGGGCCTGCAGGATATGTGTTGTTGATGTCGGTAAAAGTGATCGACTGGAAGCAGCCTGTACAACGCCCATCTCTCAGGACATGGTAGTAGAGACCAAGAACCAGCGCGTACTTGATGCTAGGAGATTAAACCTAG
>CAZLHA010000006.1:0-34249 GCA_964559155.1 uncultured Candidatus Bathyarchaeia archaeon
GAGGTAGAGAACTATACAATAGCCACACAGAACTTGTCTAAAACCGTGCTACGAGAAGTCCTAGGGCACGCCGAACTCGATGAGATCCTAGCCTCATCCGAGAAACTTACAAAGGAAATCCAAGAAGAACTAGACAGAGTTACTGATCCCTGGGGCGTCAAGGTATCCGCCGTAGTCATAAGCGATGTCTCATTACCCGAAGAGATGTTAAGAGCCATCGCCAAACAAGCTGAAGCTGAAAGAGAGAAAAGATCGAGAATCATCGTGGCTGAAGGAGAACAAATGGCAGCCCAGAAAATGATGGAAGCCGCAGAACTCTACACAAAAAGCCCAATAGCCCTCAAATTAAGGGAGCTTCAAACTATGGCAGAGATCTCTAGAGAAAAGAACATGATGGTAGTAACCTCCACTACAAGTATGAAAGACATCAAGGACATTATTGACTCTTCCCTACCAGCAGAAGGCGAAAAAAATAACTCATGAATCCTTATCCCCCAACCGATTTCTCCTTATTATCATTATACTCTTGTCTCTAACCACAACAGTAACAACTAGCTCTACTCCACAGCCCCCGGTTCTCGTAGTCGAGATGGAAGGCGTCATAACCATCGCAAGCCTCGAATTAGTGTCTACAGCCCTAGAACGGGCGGATCAACTGGACTCTCCCGCAGTCATATTGCTCATAGAAACCCCGGGTGGGACATGGGACGCTACACAGGATATCATAAGGTTAATTGAAACCTCTAACATCCCCGTAATATCCTACGTATACCCAGTAGGAGCAACAGCATGGTCAGCTGGCACATACATAGTTGTATCCAGCCACATAGCAGCCATGGCTCCCTTCTCCATAATAGGCTCCAGCCAGCCCCGAATGTTTCCCTCAGGGGAAACAGTTGAAGACCCCAAGACACTCAACGCCTTCGCCGAATACATAATACAACGAGCCAAGATGCATGGAAGAAACATTACACTAGCTGAAGAATTCGTCAGAACCAATAGAAACGTTGGAGCAGAGGAAGCCCTAGAATTAGGTATAATAGAAGTAGTCTCCCCTAATCTTGAACAATTACTAGCCGACATCGATGGAATGAATGTAAGCTTATCCACAGGGGATATAATCCTGAACACGGTAAACGCAGAAGTCCACTACCACAAACCTAGTATAAGAAACAGAATCCTATCCCTCATAGCTGATCCCAATGTAGCATACATTCTATTCACAGTAGGTGTGTACGTGCTCGTATTCGGATTCTCCACTGTCGGACTCACAGGGGAAACCATAGGCGCAATCTTGCTCATCCTAGGACTAATGGGGCTGGGGTTTTACGTGGATCTGCTCACAATAGGTCTACTTGTCCTAGGCGCCGTCTTTATATACCTAGAGATCAGGGACCCCGCTGCCGAGGTATTCGGCCCAGCAGGCATATTTAGCCTAATAATCGGCTCCCTGCTCATGCTCAGACTAAACCCCGAAAACTGGCTCGTATCCCCCCAATGGTACCGGGTCTTTATGATCACCGCAATATTTCTCGTTCTCACCTTATCTGGGTTATCCCTGTACATACTATATACTGTTATAAGAGCCGTAAAGAGAAAACCCTCTGCTTTAACATTCGAAGGAAATGAGGCAACTACCATAGATGAACTAGGACCCGACAAGATAGGCTATGTACGTTTCCACGGAGAACTCTGGAAAGCCCGATCCGAGAAACCAGTTAAACCCGGTGAAAAAGTCAAAGTAACCGGGAAAGAGAATCTAGTCCTAACCGTGGAGCCCATTGAACATGATCAACCTGACTCAAATAGAGAATAACCCTATGAAACCATACACCAAAGCATCAAATTTCTAGACTCGAGAAAGAAACTATATTCACAATTACCTATCGTGGAAAAACACACCAAAAGCACAGTATTCACCACCAAACAAAACCTAGCCACAAGAATCAGAGAAACCATATAAACCGCCGCATGTCCCCGTAGCGGCCACCAAGCTACCATACCACGCAAAAACCTTCTGGCGTAACACCTGCTCCAATACACTCATCACACTCCAAGGCAACTCCAAACAGAACACCTCGACGGAATAGGAAAAAATAAATTAGACAACCAAGCCCCATGCTCAACAGGGAACACCATCCAATGATTAACGGACTAGTACTCAACACAGCTCTCCTACTAGCCTCATTATTACTACTAGACAAATTCAGCCACATGACCATCACAAACAGTGAAAGAGTAGCAGAAATCACTGGTTTCGGAAAAACCGCGGTCGGCTTTTTCCTCATCTCCCTCTCAACCTCACTACCCGAACTAACCGTCGCCATTTTCAGCACAGCCACCGAAGAAGCAGTAGGCGTCGCACTAGGTAACATATTGGGAAGCAATATAGTGAACATCTGCCTCGTATTCGGCTTATGCATCCTCTATGCTGCCCTGAAAAATCTTGCATGCATCGATTTTCTACCCTTAATAACCAGAGAAGACATCAAGACACTTCAATTTGGATTATTCTCCGCCAGCCTAATCCCCCTAGTCTTAATCTATCTAGGATACGTCAGCCGAGTAATCGGACTAGTACTAATCCTACTCTTCCTCTACAACACCGCCAAACTAATACAAAATAGAGAAAACATAAAGGAGGAAGGAGCACTGGGAGAAGAAAAGAAAAAACTCCCAAGATACACCACGTTACTATTAATCGGCGTAATGGGCGTAGTAACCTCCAGCTACTTTATAGTAGACGCCGCCACCTTTATCGCATTAAACATCGGCATACCAAAAATCGTAATAGGATCAACAATAATCGCACTGGGCACAAGCCTCCCTGAACTGGCTACAAGCATCCAAGCTACAAAAAACAACAACATCCACATCGCCCTCGCAAACATCATAGGAAGCTGTTTCCTCAACATCACCCTCGTATTAGGCGTTACCCTACTTGCCACAAACTTTACAATCAATATAGGAGCTTATACAAATGTAGCGATTTTCAGTCTGATAGCTAATTTATTCTTATGGTATTTCATGAACGGAGACCGTATCTGCTGGAAGGAGGGAGCAATACTAGTCTTCCTCTACATAGTATTCCTTTTCAGCACACTAAGTTTCTAAAAAATAACCATAACACACTAGACCCAAACCCCACACATTAACCCCTAAAGAAAATAAAAAAATATGTAAAATCTTAGCTGGATAATTCACAGTACTTCCTATCCTTAACCACCAGAACAGGAACAGTACAACTCTCAACAATATCTCGACTAACACTACCCAACATCCAGGAAGCTATTCCACCCTTACCCTTGTTTCCAACAACAATCAGATCAACAACCTCACTGTTAGACACATCGATAATGTTCTTTTTTATTGAACCAGATTTTACCACTGGTTTAACACTTATATTAGAATACATTTTTTCAATCCGATCTGCGTGCTCTTGAAGCACATCTTTTCTATCCTTCTCTACATCGATTTGAAGCTTCCGTAGATCCCCGCGTCTCGTACTCGTCGGCGCCAATGGAGTCAACTCCGGCACAATGCTCACAAGTACCAAATCACACTTATTGTCTCCTACTACAGAAACAGCGTAATCCAATGCACTTATTGATGGATCAGAACCATCTATAGCTACTAGAATTTTATCAATCATCGTAAAAGTAATTACAAATGGTGGTATTTAAGCTAAATACACCCGGGAAAAACTAGCCAAACAAACAACAACCCACTATTCATTTGATTAATCAACTTGTACCTCCACCATGGAAACATGGGAAAACCCGGTCACATGTTACTCCGTATAAAAGGAAACCCCCAACTAAGGAATAGAAAATAACTCTAATTCAGACACTGATTCATCTTATAAACAATAGTCACAATAACCTGCTATGGAATCCGAAGCAATCCTATTCGCTTTCCTATTAACCCTATTCGCAGGACTATCCACTGGAATAGGAAGTATAATCGCGTTCCTATACAAGAAAGTAAACCCCAAGTTTCTATCCGCGGCGCTCGGATTCAGCGCAGGCGTCATGATCTATGTATCCCTAATAGAGATCTTCCAAAAAGCCAAAGAAGCACTCATCCAAGACCTAGGCCCGGAAAGAGGATACTGGTACACTACCATCGCCTTCTTCACCGGAATAGCCATAATCGCGTTAATCGATAAATTGATCCCAGAACCAGAAAACCCTCATCACGCTGTCAATGTAGACGATATGCAGGACCCGGATATAAACAAGAACGAGTTAATGAGAATGGGTTTATTCTCCGCACTGGCAATAACTATACACAATTTCCCGGAAGGCATCGCGACATTTGTAAGCAGCCTCCATGACCCTACATTAGGCATAAGCATAGCAATCGCTATAGCCATACACAATATCCCAGAAGGTATAGCCGTCTCTGTCCCCATATACTACGCCACTAAAGATCGAAGGAAAGCCTTATTCTACTCATTTGCTTCAGGATTATCAGAACCCCTAGGGGCACTCGTAGGATACATATTCTTCGGCAATTATCTAAACGGTGTCTTACTTGGTCTATTATTCGCAACAGTAGCCGGTATAATGGTATTCATATCCCTAGATGAACTATTACCCACGGCCCAGAAATACGGTGAACACCACATAGCCATCTATGGATTAGTCACCGGTATGATGGTTATGGCTATAAGCCTAATCTTAATCTCATAAGGTTTTCAAATTTCCCCTTCCAGTAACCAAAAACATACCCCCATCACGGCTACTGGAGAAATACTTACCAAAGTCTTTTCGACTATCTATCAGCTCACGGTAATTCTTAAAGCACAGGTTACAACAAATTACCCGTGGAAAAGCCCTACTTCTACGTACGGTATAGGTGGTTGGCCCCCGTAGCCTTTAAAACAATTGAAACCAAGCTGAATGGTATCAAAATAGAACACAGGCCAATGCCTTCCTCACGTTTTGATGTCTCCATCTATAAAGACGAGAGAGACGGGTACAAATACACTGCAGACACCCTTAACGTCTTCCTGTATCCTTTTAAAGCAGTGCTTTATCAAACAGAACCTGAACCTTTTACAGCTAAGGATCTAAGGCTCCGCGAGGTCGTGCTACAACATTATCCAAGAGTTAGGGGAACTGCACTAACGATCGCTAGGATAAGAGAACCATCCTTCAATGTCTTACCTTAATCTTGAAAATAAAACTCTATTTATGCCAGATAACTTTCCAAGTAAAAACTAATTGGTCTAATATTTAATAGAAAAATCGGCTCCAACCCTAATTAGTTAAGGTACCTGGAGATAAATAAAATAAAAAATAGCTCTATGATTCATCTATAGGAAACTACCTTACCTTGAAGAACCGTGTGTTGCTCTTAAATCTACTACCAAGAACCTGTTTAAGAGTATCACTGTGTTCCTTATTAAAACGATCAAACACGAATTTTTCATTATAACCCGTAGATTTGATCCTAAGCTCATACGAATCTTGAAAATCCTCCTGATCTTTCTTGGATCTTATTCTTATTTCATTTATACTATTCAAAGGAACCGAGACCACTTCACCAAACCGAGAATACACCTGCTGGGGGGTCCAGTTAAGGAAATAGTCACCCATGTTAAAATGAGCTCCAAGCTGGGCAGAAATTTTACCAAAAAACCCCTTACCTTCTGTATTCGCTTTTTCCCTAGCAGACTGAATAATTGTATTCATTTCATCTCCTTTAAGTCTCACAAAAATTAACTGTTGTTGCGTAATTAACATCACATAGTTTTCCCTACCAAAGAATCCTTTATTCAGTCCACTGATGGTTGAATACATCCGTTCCCCTGTCTGGGCAGGACTAGGTTATATGGCTTCTTTAGAGGCAGTTAATTTGATAGAGAACCACCGTTGCTACAGAACTTACTATTCTCCGGGTTCTTAAGTCCACAATTATTACAATAAGACATAATACAGAATATCTTTACTCAAATAATAAGGTCTTTAACAAACATTCAATCCAGTGACTTATAAGTTAGTGGTATCTTACCAAAAACTAAACTATTGCATAAATTTAAACATCTAAATAGAGCCCACCGGCAGCTTGATAACCACGTTGGCCCCCCCACCCGGCTCGGAGTCCAATGACATGGAGCCACCGTGGGCCTCCACTACTCTTTTGGAATAAGTTAACCCCAAACCAAGCCCCCTCGGCTTAGTGGTATAGAAAGGTTTGAAGAGATTCTCCATAGCGTCAACCGATACACCTGTACCAGAATCCCTAATACGTACCTCTGTATCTCTCTCTAGCCTCCTTGTTGTTAGAATAAGCACTCCACCGTCAGGCATAGCATCCACAGCGTTCTTAATCAAATTAATGAAAACCTGCCTAATCTTAACGGGATCCACAGACTGGGCGATAAACTCATCAAAGTACCTCCGCTCAACCTTTATACTCCCTGGAATATACACCAGCTCAATCGCCTTATCCAACAACTCATTGATATCCTGCGGTGTACGGGTGACATCCTGCGCCATTGTCTGTTCCAGCAAGACATCAAGGATCATTTGAGCCTCCATTAACCCTTCATCTATAACATCTAGGGAATCCTCTTCAATCTCCTTCTGCTGCAATTCATAACATGCGCCACGGATTCTCTTCAAAGGCTTCCTGAGGTCCTCCGCATATTTCCGAGAGATACGTTGAACCCCTGCAATGGTCTCCTTGGCCATTACCTCGTTAATGCGCTCCATGTTCATCAACGCGTATATTCTCTGCAGGGCTGAGGATACATGAATAGACAGCAAAGAAACCAGTCTTTTATCCTCCTCAGTGAAAACATCTCTATGGGGGCTGCAGAGGTTGATAACCGCCACAACCTCTCCACCGATACTAACAGGTGCATTCAACTCAGATGAACATTGGACACTGTGAGGAACAAATCTCTGATACTTGTATGTCTCAGATAAATCAGGTACGCACACAAGGGAATTCGACCTTACAGCATCTATGACAGGTGAATCATCATGATAATGGAGCTTAAGGGACGCAGACTCATTATCCCGTATCAACGGGAACTCCACAACATCGTCCTTAACCAACCCAAACCCCGTGTGAATATAACCTAGGACGCCCTCAATCGTGTCAAGAGTATAATCCCCTACTTCAATAATGTTTGAAGCCGTATTCAGCCTTCGCACATACTCATGGAGGGCCTCAAGTTTATTCTCATAGTAGATACGGTCAGTAACCTCACGACTTATCTCCAAGACAGCATCCACATCGCCATTATCCCCCACTAAAGGCTCTCGTCGTATATGCCAGTATTTCCCGTCTGGACCTTCAGCAACCTCCTCCTTACTCCCTGGATCATCAAAGAAGAGACGATGGTCACAAGTTTCACAGTCATTAGTGCAGTACCCAAGATCCATACACCGCTCACCAATAACATCCTCAGACTCAAGCCCCATAACCCTTGCCTGAGCCTCATTAACCCACACAAACCGGTTTTCTCTATCCTTAATGTTAATAGGATCAGAGATAGCATCCAACACCGTCCTATTACGCTCCTCTAACCGCTTCACCCGCTGTCGCATCTCCCGCATCTCCGTGTTATCCCGGATAAAAACAAGCAAAGCAGGATCCCCACCCAGATCAATGACTGTAGCAAGATACCTATAATAGACAACCTCACCACCCGGCTTAATAAACGGAATCTCAAAAACTTCTTTCGACTTGCCCCCACTCAGATGCTGACTCAACAACTCATTAGCTTCTACCTCATACTCCTCTGGGACAAGGTTAAGATAACTATTACCAATAATAGCATCGAGCTCAAGACCTATCATGGTTGCCGCAGGGTTAGCGTAAACAACCACCCCATCCTGAATAATGATGGTTGCCTCGGGAGACTTTCCAAATAAAGCATCTAATGTAACAATACCAGCTAAGTCAGAGGAATCCATAAAGTATACTCTCTCTTCAGCATAATAATTGAATCGCTACTAATATAATCACACAACTAGAAAAGATCTAAAATATACCCAACCCTCACGTAACCCTCTACCCTTTCTCAAAAGCTTCCCACATCTACTAAGAACCAATTTTAACCAAGAAAAAATAACATATATCGTTATTTCCTACGTTATCTAAATAAATAACCAAACTAAAGAGATATTGAGGAACCATGGAAATAATACACGACTACCGAGACCTATACCTAAACCCAACCAGAAGAGTATACGATCAATCAAAACAAGACTTAACAGTAAAAGAGATCATGAGCAAACCCATACACACAATAGAAAAAACAAGAACCACCCACGACGCCGCCCAACAAATGACCCAACACAGAATAGGCTGCATAATAGTAACAGACAGAGAAAACCCTGAGGGCATAGTCACAGAGCGAGACATACTTGAACACATAACAGCAAACCATGAATCCCTCAAATTAGAGAAAGTGATGAGCTCACCATTAATCACAATCCCCATAGACTCATCAATCAAAGACGCCGCAAAAACCATGATCAGAAAGAAAAACCGGTTAATCGTCACACAAGGAAAAACCCCAGTAGGTGTAGTAACCACATCAGACCTAGTAAAAAACATGCCCAGCACACCCCGAACCCGTGAATACGCAGACAAATACATGACCACCCCAGTAGAGACCACGCCAGAAAAGACAACCATCAAAGAAGCGGCATCAACCCTAGATCAAAAAAGAATAGGTAGCCTAATAGTAACAAGAAACGATGTACCCATAGGAATATTCACAGAACGAGATATTATAGAAGCCATAGCGAATAAAACCTCCTTATCAGAGAAAATAAACTATACAGAGCCTCTGCTAGCCATACCCACCATGACTCGAAACTTAGGCGTAGCAAAAACCATGACAGGCCGAGGTATCAGGCGACTACCCATAGTCGAGAAAACCCAGCTAATAGGAATAATCACAGCTAGAGATCTAGTCGAAGTATACTCCAAATAACCAAATTATCCTAGATCCCTATTTTTTCTCTCTATTAAATATCCAAAACACTACCCCATAAATTATAAAAACAAAAAAACAGTAAAAACACGGAAATACAGAATCTTTACTTGAAAAGCCTCGTTTTCCCTTCTTCTTTTTCTGTGTACCTCTTTACAGTACTGAATTCGTAATAAAGGAATTACAAGATCCATATGACTCAACGAAACAGATAGATTATCAGGAATTCGATTTTTCAAAAAATTATCTTTATAACCCGGTTATAATCCATAGAAATATGAGATAGACTATGCCAAAGTGTCAACTCTGTAAACGAGAAAAAGAAACAATATTCACATGCAACTACTGTGGACAAAAATACTGCCACGACCACAGACTACCTGAAAACCATCGCTGCCCAGGCATGCCAACAAGCAAAGAATGGCGAAACAGAGACAAAGAACTAGAAAAAGAATAAACCTACTTAGTAAATGATACCAACGTATAGATAAAGTAAATAACCGGTCTCCTCTTTTATCCCACCTATCTTTTCTTGATCGTCTAGAGCCCTATTAGTCAATATGGAAGTGAAAAGAAATAACGCGTGATAAAACAGTTACTAACAGGATGGGGAAAATACTTGCTTAGGTAACTGGTATTAACCTTTTTAAGAACAAGACATCTGTCTAGGTTACAGTCTTTAGACATCTTTTGTGAGACTACATGTACTTTAATGTTTTAACCATAATGGGGTTCACAGTCATAATAGCCGTTACTGGGCACATGCTTTTCGATAAGACCGGTATCCCCGAATCCATATTTATGATAATGTTTGGCCTCATCCTAGGCCCCTTATCGGGCCTCATAAGGCTACGAGACATAACAGGGGTAATCACCCATGTTTTCACTCTAAGCATCGTCATAATATTACTTGAAAGCGGCCTCACAACGGATATACGTGAAGCCCTAGAGACCATGAGAACCTCAACCTCTTTACGATAATAGTGTTAATCACCACCAGCATACTATGCAGCGTTTTTCTATACGCTATACTAGGATGGTCCATATATTCTAGTCTCATCCTCGGTGTAATCTGTAGCGGCACCTCTACTCTACCAATTCTCTACTTCACTAGAAGGATGAAACTTAATCCAGCTGTAAACCAGATGTTGATCTTTGAATCTATTATAAACGATGTGACAATAATCACAACAGTTTCAATAATAATCCAAGCAATGACCTTGAAGGTAAACCCATATTCAGACATCT
This sequence comes from uncultured Candidatus Bathyarchaeia archaeon, assembly GCA_964559155.1. Classification (GTDB taxonomy): domain Archaea; phylum Thermoproteota; class Bathyarchaeia; order TCS64; family TCS64; genus RBG-16-57-9. The sequence goes on from CAZLHA010000006.1 coordinate 10,211, forward strand.
TAATTATAACCCGGTATCTATTTGTGGCTGTTTTATTTGGAGTCCTTTTTTCTTTCATCTGGACCCTAATCTTGGCCAGGATAGTTTCTATTGCAATAAGAGATATGTTGAACAAGTCATAAAAAATCTGTTTTAATCTAATACTATAATTAACTCGGCTTTCAATATCTTCATATCATTAACAAGAACCTAAACCGTGTATAGAACATAATTTTTCAGGATACTTCATTTGAATTAGATTAATTCTATGTAATTCCAGATCCTCAATAGTTTATGTATTCTATGAACAGACACTAAATAAGGCTCCATCCCGCCGCTATTTTTATGAATAAGAAGAAGTCCCGTGTAATTTTTCTATGCACCGGTAACTCTGCCCGAAGCCAGATGGGAGAAGCCTTTCTAAGATATTATGCCCCTGAATACTTTGAGGTCTACAGCGCAGGTTTTGACGCCAAAGGTATCCACCGCTTAACCATAAAAGTGATGGAAGAACGAGGTATCTCCCTAAAAAATCACGCTTCAAAACATCTAGATCAATATCTAGGACACATACACTTCGGCATTACTATCACTGTCTGTGACAAAGCAGAGGAAACATGCCCCAGCTATCCAAGCATGGGTACAAGACTATTCTGGCCCTTCCCCGACCCAGCTGTATTTAAAGGAAGTGAGAATGAAAAACTCAAAGCCTTCCGTAATGTTAGAGACAGTATAGAAACAAAAATATTGGCTTGGTTAAAATCTAGAGGAATCGAACCAAAACCAGGTCCTGAGATCAAATCAACTTCCATTAACGCTTCTCACTAAGTGACCGTGTGATCGTATTCATCGTTTCGAGTCACATATGGAGTTATCTTTAGGCTCTGTTCTTCAACTCTATATCCCCGGATACCATCATAGTCAATTTCATGTTCCTCCAGCAGCTTCTTTGTATCCTTCTCTAATCCCTCAGGCACATATAGGAAGAGCTTTTTATACTCACGTCCATAGGGAACAACATCACTCAACGCCTTCCACCGTTGTATGCTTTCCACTGAGATATTTTCCCTTGACTCAACGATCCCAATCTCCCTGATAGACCCATCCGGGTCTGTTATCAGGATATTCGGGTAGAGCACTCCGACCTCTGTATTAACAGCGTATCGTTTAGTCTCATCATTCACTATAGTCTGTCTGCCCTCAGGCCATGTCTCTTGATCCACGAAAGGGAAACGAGTGTCCGCGATTATCCGTGCGATCCGATTTCTAAGCGTCTCTGGTTTAACCAAAGTAATCAACAAGTGAATACTCGGTCCCTTAGTTAAATAAATCTCCCCTTAACGCATTCACACTAATCTATGAGGATGAGATCTACTCCTCTTTCACAGGTTTCTTAGCCAGTAATGCAAGCACCGTACCCAGCAAGGGAAGAATCAATGAAATCAATATAACCTCTCCATATCCCCCAAACAAATCATAAGCATAACCAAACGGCAGGGGACCTAGAGCGGAACCAATAACGCCCACCATCATCGTCACACCTCTAATCGACCCGAGATAGCGCCTACCATAATAATCAGGCCAGATAACACCGATTACAAGGCCCTGTAACGCCATTTGAAGCCCAAAAAACACACCATACATGATAACAACAGGAACCGAGTTAGCGAAATACAGAGAAACTAGCATTAAAACTATTAAAAACTGGCTAACAGTCAAGAGAAAACGTAACTGAATACGATCCGCCAATTGACCAGCTACTAAGATAAAAGGAATTCTAACCAAGCTGATAACCCCGTTAATAAGCGCTGCCTGCTGTGGAGATAATCCTGCCTCACCTAGTATACTTATCTGGTGAAACATACAACCCGTGTTGATAGCACTAGGTACGATAATTAAGTAAATAATAATCCAGAAAGCACGTGTCCTAATCGCCTCCCTCAATGTCCAGGAAACATCCTCAACAAAATCAATCCCCTCATCAGTATCATCAACCGCATCACCATCAGGAAGTAGCCCCACATCCTCGGGCCTAGTCCTAACAAAATAATAAACCAAAGGCGCCACAAAGAACCAGAGCAAGAACGCCCACACTCTCCAACCTATCTGCCAACTAATGTTCTGAATAATCCAAGTATTAATAGACGGGATAGTAGCCATACCCAGAGCACCAAATAAACTAACAATACTAAGTGTACGCCCCCGATTTCTAATAAACCACTGAGGTACAAGAGTTGAACCGATTAGACTCATACTACCCTGACCTAACAACCGGATAAGAAAGAAGCCGATAAAAAGCATAGGAAGACTCCCTATAAAACTCATATACATACACGCAGCACCGAAAAACGCCGCTACTAGGGTACTCATTCTTCTATGACCATACCTATCAAAAAGGCCCCCCACAACACTCATAACCACACCAGCAGCGAGAGTACCCATACTATACATCCCCGATACAAGGCTACGGCTCCAACCGAACTCATTGATATAGCTATCAATAAACATGCTAACGCTGAATGTCTGCCCTGGGCCACTGAAAAACAGGGTAAACCCAGCGAAAAACACCATGATCCAACCATAAAAGAAACGCGTCTCAACAGGAGGCTTACTAGTCATACAATATCCCCCCAGATAAACACCAATTCAAATTAAATCTTATCCTAAAATCCCCAATTATCCCGCAGCTAATTTAAGGGCAATCATCTAAACCAAGAAAAAACACGTGCATATTACACATGCAAACATTGTTAGAATCTATTTCCTAAATATCACTCATACTCTCGGAATATCTTAATGATATTGAGGACCGCAATCAAGGGCAATCATTTACAACCTCACAAATTTTAACATATTCTCCCTATTTTTATAGTATTACATAACGAAGACCGAATATTATAGAGGGAGGCACATTTACTTGTCTTTACATATTATTCCTATAATACGCATCAGTTTTTAATAAACTCAAAATACGGGTTGATTTATACTCTTCATATATTTCTTGAAGACTTTCTTATGGATTCTCAAAGCCTCATTACTGTATAACAACAGTCGAACCTCCGATAAGCTCAAATCTTCAATTACATCTGTGATTGTTGTTATTGCAACTTTAGCCGCTTCTTCCACGGGATACCCAAAAGCGCCAGTACTTATAGCTGGAAAACTAATGGAACTAATAGCTTTCTCATTTGCTAGTCTTAAGCTGTTTCGATAACAAGCCGCTAGGTATTCGCTGTCTCTCGGTGTTCCACTGTAAACGGGTCCAACTGTGTGAATCACGTATTCTGCTTGAAGACGATATCCCCGTGTTAGCTTCGCTTCCCCTGTCTCGCAGCCCCCAAGTTTTCTACACTCTTCCCATAAAGCTGGCCCAGCTGCTCGATGAATCGCACCAGCGACACCTCCTCCAGGAGCCAGTCTCTTATTGGCAGCGTTTACTATGACAACGGTGTCCTGTTCTGTAATATCCCCCTTTAATAACTTGAAGATAGTTGAACTTATCCTAGCACTAATCATCAATATATGATTTAATTAACTTTATTAGACTTTTACCTTCTCGTTACTGCCCATAAATGGACTCTAATAAAAGATATCACCCTGTCAAAGAATAATATCAGGGAAAAACATGAAAAAATTTTTCAGATTATATAAAAAACAGGTTGAGGAGAAAAATACACTGAACAAGTATTAGAAAAAGAGTGAAGTTATACTAGGTCACATGCCTCTGGAGGCATCCAGTGGGCGTCTTTACCCTTCCACTTTACGTTACACCCGATAGGGTTTGTCATGGGTGTACTGATTGGTTTACCAGCCAGATGTTCCTCCAAAGCGTCTTCAAGATTATTCTCTTTCATCTTTTCTGGTTCCCGGGGGTTATCAATACCACGGCCAGTATAGACAAGCTTCCTATCCTTATCAAACACATAGAAGTGAGGCGTCCTTAAAGCACCATAAGCCTTTGCGACCTCCTGTGTCTCATCTCGTAGATATTTCCAAGGAAACTTATGTTCCTCCATACGTTTAACCATGTGCTCAAAGCTATCTGTGGGATTCGTCTCAGCGCTGTTGGAGTTTATCCCAACGAACTCTACACCTTTGGGCTTGAACCTATTAACGGCCTTCCTTGTAACCTCATCTGAGCCGACCACGTAAGGGCAGTGGTTACATGTGAAGAATATGACTAGGGTTTTTGAATTAAAATCTGATAATCGATAGGTCTCGCCATCTGTTGCAGGTAGTTTGAAATCTGGGGCTTTTTCTCCCAGTTGTAATGTAAAAGACATAATAGTCATCTCATTAAGCCAAGGGCGTATTATAAAGCAATCCTCTGAGATAGATTTGGGAAATACCCTTATGAAATACCTTGGCAGAGATTCTTATCTAATATGAGTTTTATAAAACCTAGTGGAGAATCAGTAAACCGATCCTTTACTCTCGACAAGGCACTTGACGATGAACTCATGCAGGAAGCCCAAAGAAAGGGAGTATCCGTAAGCAACCTTCTATCCCAATTGGTTAACAAGCACCTAAATTTTCACAGATATAACCACAACCGAAACTATATCAACATGGGTAACAACGCCCTCAAAACCCTCATGATTCACATTGACGAGGAGAAACTCTACGAGTGTGGTTATACAATGGAAGGAGAGGGACCCTATCTCACGGGTCTTCAGAGCCGGATTAAAGCCTGGAAAAGAATCCCAGCTAATTTATCTAAAACCCCTTGACTTTTACGCCAACTGGTTCACCTGCGAGAAAAAAACGATAGATGAAATAAAATACATATACATTGACCATAACCATGGACTATTATGGAGCAGATTCCTAGAAGGATACTTTAATGGAATATTCGATAAACTTGATTTGATCGCAAAGATAACTAGACATGGTAAATGTTTCTTAATCCATTTAAAATAGTGAAGGAGCGCATTAAAACGCCTCTTGGCGAAAATATCAACCTGATCTGATGATTTTCCCATTTCCACCACCCTTGTACTCACCATGCTTCACAACTAATTCTCCGTTAACGATCACGTGGACTATTCCCTCTGGATGTAACCTATGTTCCTGATACGTTGACTTATCAATGATTTTAGTTGGGTCAAACACCACTAAATCAGCTACGTAACCCGGCTTAACCACTCCACGCCCCTCCAACCCAAACACGCTGCAAGGATAACTCGTCATACGTTTCACAGCCATCTCCAAGTCGAGAACCCCCTGCTCCCTTACATAACGACCTAGAACTCTTGGAAAAGCACCATAAGCCCTTGGGTGAGGCTTCCCCAGTAGCAAACCATCTGTACAAACCATACCTAATGGATGCTTCATGATTCTTTTCACATCCTCCTCGCTCATTGTGAAGTTTGCCATGGAAGCCATATTATTCTCCTCTAACACAATATCCATGAGAGCATTCACCGGAGGTTGTCCACGGAGCTCCGCTATATCCTCCAAAGTTTTCCCCTCAACCATTTTGTTCTCAGGAGACTCAACATAAGTAACCAGTACTTTATCCCAACCAGCGTTTCTTCCACTCTCCACTCCCTTATTGTACTCGGAACTAATTCTCCCCCGTATCTCTGCGTCTCTCAATCTAGCCAACAACTGTTCAACCCCTCCATCATGAACCCAGCTAGGTAATAGACTACTCAGGAAGGTACTGCCTGCTGTGTAGGGATATTGATCATATGAGATCTTTATACCCCGAGTTATTCCTTCCTCAAGTAATTCAAGCGCTTCCTTAGATTTTCCCCAGTTCTTTTCTCCAGAGGCTTTGAAGTGACTTATGTGGCAGTGTACTCCGGATTTTTCCCCTATGGTTAGGATCTCTTCGATGCTCTCTAGCAGTTGATCTCCTTCATCGCGCATATGAACGACGAATACACCTGAGAACTCTGCAACCACTTTACATAGTTCCACTAATTCATCAGTCTCCGCGTACACACAGGGAGCGTAAATCAAACCAGTGCTCACACCAATGGCTCCTGCCTCTAGGCATTCTCGGAGCATCCTCTTCATCGTACTTACTTCACTATCACTTGGACCCCTATCCTCCATACCCATCGCGAGAAGTCTTAGATTACCATGACCTACCAACCCAACCACGTTAACCGCTATACCACTATTCTCTAGAGTATCTAGATACTCTCCATAACTACTCCAGTTCCACTCAATTGGGGGGTCCCCGTTTAAACCGGATAGATACTTTCTCCATTCCTGTACATGTTCTCTTCGTATAGGCGCTTCTCCTAATCCATCCTGACCAATGATCTCTGTTGTTATTCCCTGCATTATCTTAGGGAGAGAGGCTGGTTCATGTATCAAGAAGAGATCTGAGTGGCTATGCGTGTCGATGAAACCTGGAGCAACTGCAAGGTCTGAGATATCAATGGTTTCTACAGCTTTTTCAACCACCCCGACTTTCTCAATGTAACCATTTTTTATCGCTACGTCACCTTGGTTTCTAGGGGTTCCTATACCATCTATTATTACACCGTTTTTCAGAAACAGATCAAACATACAATGTATACCTTTTTTGAGTTTTTATAACTAAGTACTTCATGCTGTACCTTTTTAAGAACTAGAAATAAAAAAACTAGTCACTTTTACTTGACTCTCACTAGATTCTAATGATTCATAAATGTTAAAAACAGGTGACTAACCTCCTAACAACTCGATACAGACTACAATCTGAGGCTAAAGCGTGAGAGGGGCCGTGAGATTCAAAATGACGGCTATGCCCAAAATAAGAGTACTCTGTCCTCAAATTTTAGCAACCCTATCGTGGAGACCAGAAACATGACAAAAAATAAACACGTCCACATAAAATGTGTGATATCTGGTGAACCAGCCTGGATACTGCAAGAACTGAAAAAAAAGAGGATTGGTGAATTCTAACAAAGATGCAGTAAACCAAGGTCTATGTGCCTTATACAGTAAGGTGATTGAAATGGACCTTAAGACTCAGCAATTAAAAGAATATGAAACAGAAGTGGCCTCACCAACACCACAGACACCATATTCACCACCACCCCCAAACCAAACTTAGCCACCGCCAAGAGGCGGCACAACAGACACAACACACCCATCATATAACACCGTATCAAAACCATTCAACCCCTGAACATTCTTTCCATCAACCAAGACAACAAGATACGCCCTAAGACCACCCTTATCATCAAACACCAAAACTCTCAATCCTGGGAAGAACTCCACCAACAACCCCAACAACTCCCCCACAACCAAACCAATTGGCAATACACACTGCCACTCTCTAACCTCCACCGCTTCATAAGCCACCCCATAAAACCGTACAAATACCTTCAACAGGTTGTAACCTTTTTGAATATCCACTGCAACTAAATATGTGAGTTTTATGGTCAAATCATACGCTGGCGTCCACTTAGAAGTAGACCTAACAAAAGAAACAACCAAAAAGATACACTATCCCATAGAAACCCTCAGAAAATATCTGGGCGGCACAGCCCTAGGCGACAAAACCCTATACCAACAAGTACCACCAGACACCAAATACAACGACCCACGCAACACCGTATTCATCGGAACCGGCCCCCTAACAGGCACAAGCATCGGCGGCTCAGGAACCATCAGCATCATAACCAAAGGACCCCTAACAGGAGGCGCCACAAGCACCCAAGCAAACGGCCTATTCGGCGCTTACCTCAAATTCAGCGGCTACGACGGAGTAATCCTAAAAGGACGTGCAAAAACCTGGAAATACCTGGAACTAAAAAACGGAAAAGCAACACTACACGACGCCACACACCTCCAAACCCTCGACACCTACCAGACCACAGACAAACTACGAGAAACCCACAACTCAAAAAACAGATCACACAGCGTACTCAGCATCGGCCCCGCCGCCGAAAACCAGGTCAAATGGGCCGGAACCTTCATCGACCACGGCCACAGCGCCAGCCACAACGGCTCCGGCGCAGTAATAGCCAGCAAACACCTCAAAGCCATCATCACCCACCGAGGAGACGCCCAAATCCCCGTACACGACAGAGAAAAACTACAAAAAATCAGCCAAGAAATGTACAAAGACGTGGAATACTTCACCGACACCATAGGCAGCGTAGCCACCATGTGGAAAAGCCAAAACGGAGACCTCTCAGTAAAAAACTACACCACATACAACTGGGGCCTCCCAAGAGGAAACAGACAAATACACCGAAAAAACCCTACGAGAAAAATACCAAAACCCAGAAAATCCCCTGCTGGAACTGCAGACTACTCCACTCCACCATGTTCCACATCAAAACAGGCCCACACAAATGCCGCGTCGAGGAATCAGAATACGAACAAATGGCAGCATGGGGCCCACTAACCGGAATCACAGACCCCGAAGCCACAATGATGCTAAGCGGCCTAACTGACCGACTCGGTCTAGACAACAACGAAGCCGGATGGATAATAGCCTGGGTCATGGAAGGCATGGAACAAGGCTGGCTCACAGAGAAACAAGTAGGCTTCAAAACTGGCTTCGGAGACCAACTAGCAGAAGGCATCAAACACGCCTCCCAGCAAATAGGCGGATCAGCCGCTAAAGCCGCCATATACACGAGAAAAGGCAACACACCACGAGGCCACGACCACCGAAACAGGTGGGCAGAGATGTTTGACACCAGCGTAAGCAACACCGGAACCATAGAGACCCACATGAGCGTCATGCACCCAGACGCCCAGGGTCCAGAAAACCCCATCCTCATCAGCAATGAGGTCGCCCGAACAAAAGGCCTCATGCAACTCGAGGACAGCGCAGTCACATGCAGATTCAACACAAGAATGAATCACACGAGACTAGCGGAAGCCATCTCAGCCGCCACAGGATGGAACATGACCCCAGAAGAAGCCTGGAACATAGGCCGCCGCGCCGTCAACCTCCTCCGAGCCTACAACCTGCAAACAGGCATAAGAAAAGAAGACGACTACCCTCAACCAGGTACGGCTCCACACCAACTGACGGCCCCACCAAGGGAAAAAACATAATGTCCCACTGGGAAAAGATGCTGGAAAACTATTACCAAAAAATGGGGTGGAACCCCAAAGGCATCCCCACAAAAAAGACCCTGGACAAACATGGCATAGGCTGGGTCTGGGAAGACCTCAAACACCTAAACCAGTAAAAACAACTACTCCAGTAAACGCCTAAAACCCACAGCATCAAACACTTCCACCAACTTAGCCACAAACCCCGCTGGAAGAAACTTAACTAAACCAAGAGCACCAGAACCCTGAGGCTCTTCATCAACAAACTCCTCCAGATCCACATCCCTCAACCACCGTAAAAATTCCTCCACCTCAGGAGACTGATCCTCAATTACACCTATACTCTTCTGCAGATCCTGCCACATATACAACTCATCCTCCCCGAAGCGAAACCTCCCACCCTGTAAATCATCCCTGATCTCACTAAACGTACTCGGCTCCACCATGAAACCAAAATCCCTAGGCTCGACTCCCGCCAACACCAACCCAACAATAGTCCTATAACACTTCTCACACCTAGAGCAATTCAAACCATCCTCTGACCGGTAACAACTCCTAATGTAAACGCCCTCCCCATAATGCTCCGCGATCCGAATAACCCGCTCTTGACGACTCAACATGTAACCATCATGCACCATACGTGTCTCCCCCCACCGAATACAGTTATCAATATCTGGACAGGATCCCCAAGCAACCGGGTTATCCACTGAATGAGTAGCCGCAATATACACCCGACCTAAACCAAAATGTACCGAGACCGGCGCACATAAACCAGTCAACGCCAACCCATGCATAACCCGTCCATACCAGTCATACCCGACTTCCTCACCAAAGTACGCGTAAATCATCAACTCGTTAAGGATCTCCCTGAAATTAGACTCTACCACACGGTGCTTAACACCCTCAGCCACGGCAAACTCCCTAACTTGTTTGACGGTGTTCCCCCACGCCTCCTCCATAAAAACCCTAACATCAGATCCCTTCACAGTGATCAAGACGGGCTCCTCACCCCGATGAGCTATAAAGGAGGAAATGCTATCCACGCCACCGCTAAACAACAACCCAGACCCATGGAAACCAGTTAACTCCACTGATTTCACACCCCTACCAGTCACAGACCCCGTAAACCCAAGCCCAGGATAAAAACCCCTCAACGCCTCCTTCACCCTCCTCAACGAGTGAAGAAACACCTCATCAACCATCTCCACCACCACCTCCGAACCCGAGACCCACGCAACTGGGGAAACCGCCGAGAGAAACGGTATCACCGCCAACGAATCTGGAACCGACTCAATAGACACATCATACTCGGCGTAAAACGGCCCCCTTTTAACCAGTTTACGTATAAAACCAGACCGCCTGTAATCAACGGTAACCCGGTGTCCCTCAACCACTATATCTTCTACAACTAACTTACTCAAACTCTACCCCAAGCGAAAAACAACTAAACTCTAACTATCCTTCTCAAGAGAACGCACCATCACCACAGTATCCCCACGAAGCACAATATCCCCAATACCCACCACATTCTCCGAGTCACTAACATCCTCCGACTCCTTCAAATAAAGATTCAGGTGATCATCATACCCCCCCAATATTCCCCTGAGCGTCCGATCAAACCATATCTTAATCTCAATACTCTCCCCAAGATTAATCTCCAGAATCTCCGTTATATCATCAACCAATATGATCCCAATTCCGTAACACATACCAGAATAAGTTATAAAAACTGATCCCCAAACACTCCAAGACAACCCCAAACAAGCAAAGCAGAACCCCTCACAGAAACCAAACGTGAAGCAACTCACCTACAAGAAGAACCATGTACCGCTCTTAAATTAATCTCCGAGAATATATCTAAGATCCATACTACGCTCCTCCCCCTCATCATAATGATTCTCGGCCTAACCTCATTCACGTCCCCCAAAATAAACAGACACTACATCCCAAGACATGACATGGACCCTAATAATAACAGGAATACACAACCTCACATAGAAAAAATATTCTACATGGACCTCACTATCCTGATTAACTTATTCACATAATAATTCCTCACACCGACTTTTCCAACAATATCCAGCACCAATCTTTTATACCCACATAACAGCTACATAAATTATAATCAGGAGTAATTTTTTGAAACAAATTAACAACCGACAAGGATGGATAGTAACCCTTTCAGGAATGGGCGTCAACTTAATGCTAGGAACCCTCTATGCTTGGGGTGTAATATCCGCTGCTTTAATAGATCAACTTGGCTGGACTGCAACAGAAACCCAGATACCTTACATGGTTGCCTGCGCCATCTTCGCATTATCAATGGCCCCCGGAGGCCGAATACAAGACATGTTCGGCCCAAGACCAGTACTCACCGCCTCAGCAATATTAGCAGGAATAGGCTTCATTCTATCAGGACTCTACACGACTGTCATATCCCTAATGGTCTTCTTCGGGATAATATTCGGGTTATCAATGGGAATGGGATACGCCGCCCCCACCCCTGCAGCGGTAAAATGGTTCGAACCCAGTAAACGAGGCCTCATCTCAGGAATAGTCGTAAGCGGATTTGGCCTTGCTCCCGTATATATTGCCCCAATAACAACTTACCTGCTTGAAAAACACGGTATTCAGACCACTTTCTTTACCCTAGGAGCAGGGTTCTTCACGGGAATCCTAATACTATCAAGATTCATAACCAACCCCAGCACCGAATACATTAACAAAATAAACTCATTAAATAATACCAATAACGAAAACCCAGCAATAATTAATTTAAAAATCGATTACGATTGGCATGAAGTAATAAAAACAAAAGAATTCTATAATATATGGGCCATGTTCTGCTTTGGCACATTCGCAGGACTACTTATTATCGGCCAACTCTCCAAGATTGGATTGGAGCAAGCCGGAATAACCAATGGATTCCTACTTATAGCCATATACGCAATATTTAATGCCCTAGGAAGAATCGGCTGCGGGATAATATCCGATAAAATAGGACGAATGAAAACCCTGTTCATCATGTTTCTCATCCAAGTAATCGTCTACATAGCCTTCCCATGGCTCGTGTCAATGATCACTCTAAGTGCAGGAGTAGCACTTGTAGGGTTCACCTTCGGAGGTATGCTTACCCTTTTCCCGGCCACAACAGCTGACTACTTTGGCCTAAAAAACTTTGGCGTAAACTTTGGCTTAGTCATCACCGCATGGGGCATAGGAGGCGTATTTGGTCCTCTTCTAGGTGGCTTAGTTAGAGATGCAACTGGAACATACACAATAGGTTATATAGTATCGGCAGTTCTAAGTAGCCTCGGCGCACTCCTTAGTTTAGTAACTAATCCCCCAAAAATACCTCAAAACATTCTTAAAAATAAAGAAACCAATCACGGGTAACTAATAAATAGGGTATTAGCAACAAACATGGGTATAACAAAAAAGAATTTTAAATAGCTATTTATCTTTAAAAATCTAGAACAATTAAAACTGCATACATTAACGTGTAACCTACTGAACTAAACACGTACTCTTTGGGGTTTTTAATATTGGATTTGTTTATGGTGCTGAAAATGGTATTTGTATTCCCTATATTTTGATCCAATCCGAAGTGATCAGATTTAACCTATTTCGTGTTTTGCTTTCAATATGGCTTCAACAAAATCCTCTTTATCCGCCCCCAATACTCGTAGATTTAGTGTTTCGAATGTTTCATTAACTTGATTTTCTAATGACTCTTGTTTTATTTCTGTTCCCATTAATGATCGTTCTAGCTGCTCTATTGGTCCTGTATATGGCTGAGTGAAGAAATCGCCACTAATTACGATATCCTCTATCTTATTCTCATTAGAAACCAGTAAAATTCTTATCATTTTCCCCGCTTTATGCACAGCCTCCGATACCACAACTCCTCCGGTAACCTTTGTACCCATAGACTCCTGCCTTGTTTTCATTAACAAGTCATTATCCTTACTAAAGATCCACTCCATTTTTCGCCTTTCCCTAACTAACGACTCAAGTCTCTTACTCTCATGATCCGTCAAAGAACCACGTTCAAATATTATCCCAAGCTCTTCCCTGAATCCATCAACTATCAATTCCTTAACGCTCTCACGGGGTATATCCCTACCAGTCTGAGCCCTAATACTGGTCACCCATTCACTCATTGATTCAGCGAGTTTATCCTTAAACTTCTCACTGGGTGCTTTGATTATTTCTGACATCAAATCTGTAGGCGCATCCATCAACAAGTCTCCAGCTAACACATTAGCCTTCTCTATCCCTATCGCGCCATTACCACTGATCTTCCTACTCCTCACAACAATATCATTAGGTGGTCTAATTGATGCATCCATTCCCAGAGCCTTCAAAGCATAAAGTGGCGGTCTCATAAACTTGGAGTAAAAATCTGGGATATTCTTAGGGCACTCCGGGTCATCACGGTTAATCACCACAAAATAGTCTTGTTCCCATGGACCATCCAGTATTGCACCTCCTCCAATTGTTCTCCTAACTAGACTGAACCCCTGTTTTTTCGCGTATTCTACATTAATTTCTTTTTCCATTAATTGATGATATCCAATATTCACAAAAGGACTCTCAGGGTGATTTAATATAACCGTGGCGGGCACATTGCCTTCACTAACTTCTACGCCAACAGCCTCATAGAGATTACTCATAGTATAACCATCTATACCTCCAAGATCAATTAGTCTCCATTTAACCATGACTTTACTCCTAGGTATATATTTTTAAATAATTTTGGTAAACAGTGCATTAAATCAAAAAATGTTGGTTACCTGTACCTTATTTTCTCTCCATACCCTTATTTGTACAACAAACTTTGATCTTTTTTCCATCTTCATTGATGATCACCGTCATTAACTGACAGTCCCCCTCATCAACCACTGCACTGCAAATTCCACATTTTACCTTACTCATCCCTCTTTTTCGCCCTATAATCTTTAATCGCCTCATGCAATGCATCCGCCGCCAGATTACTACAATGCATCTTCACCGGGGGAAGCCCGCCAAGAGCATCTGCTACATCCTGTCTACTAATCTCCAATGCTTCATCCAACGTCTTTCCTTTAGCAAGCTCGGTTACCATACTACTGGTTGCGATAGCCGCACCACAACCAAAAGTCTTGAATTTAATATCCTCAATTTTATCGTCTTTAACCTGGATCTGCATGGTCATCATATCCCCACAAACAGGATTCCCCACCGTTCCTTCACCATCCGGTTTCTCCAACTCACCAACATTACGAGGATCCTTAAAATGTTCTTGAACTTTTTTACTATACAATAATACTTCTCCTAGGCTAACGATGAAACCCATACTATACAATTTGCGGCGATTATTATTCTTTCCCAGTTTTTCAACCACTTGAATCATTGATCAAGGAAAAACATCGGCGGCACTAATGACACTTTAAATGAACAAGTCCTTTTCTATCATAACAACACTTTAGTAAAAAAAAGATAAGTCTAAACACCCATTTATCCTTATGCGTGTAGACTTAGTCCTCAAAAACTGTAAATTAGTTACTCCACGAGGCATAACAGAAGCAGGAATAGCAATAGATAAAGGGAAAATAGTCACAATATCCAGAACCCCTCATCTACCTGCTGCAGAAAAAACACTTGATATCGCCGGGGCCCCCGTTTTACCCGGTGTCCTTGATGGACACTGTCATGCCACAAGCATACCAGACACACCGGCATCATCCACCAAAGCAGCAGCCCATGGAGGAATAACAACCATCCACGATATGCCCGGCTACGAAATACCCTGCTTTAACCCCAAAGAATACGCTGAAAAACAAAGCGTATTCAAAAATAACTGCTACGTGGACTATACGATGCATGGAGCCTGCGCATCAGGCTACCCACCAAAAGACCTTACAGAGATGTGGAAAAAGGGAGCCACCGGGATAAAATTCTTCGTAAGCGACCCTGGACCAGGCTGGCCACAGACCAGCGACGGCGAGATAATAAGTGCCTTCAGAAACCTAGCAAAAGTAAACGGCTTAGCCTTAATCCACGCAGAAAATGATGGCATCATCAAAGACAATCACAAACGCTTGAAAAAAGAGAAACGAACAGACTATTCAGCCTACCTTGAGGAACGCCCAGAAATAGCGGAAGAGGAAGCAGGTAGAAGAATAATCCAGTACCTTGAGGCAACGCAATGCAGAGGCGTAATCGCACATACAAGCATACCCGAAACCGTGAAAAACGCGGCAATCGCCCGCACACGAGGCATAAAAATTCATACCGAAACCTGTCCTCAGTACTTATACCTAACCGATGAAGACGTGAAAGAAAAAGGTCCTTGGGTTAAATTCGCGCCACCACCCCGCAGCAAGGAAACCGTGGCTCAGATGAGAAAACTTCTAGCCAATGGATACATAGACACAGTAGCCACAGATCACGCGCCCTTCACCAAAGAGGAGAAACAGATAGGTGACACCGATATGTTAGAGGCCCCCAATGGCATTCCGGGCTTAGATACTTTCATGCCCTTACTCATAAACGCTGTCTCAGAGGGATGGCTGACACTGCCTCAACTAGCTAGCGTTGTATCAGAAAAACCAGCACAATTATATGGTGTTTATCCACGTAAAGGCTCTTTCCAACCCGGAAGTGACGGCGATTTAGTAGTGCTTGATTTGGATCGAAAACACGTTATTCGCAACGAGGATCAATATACACTTTGTGGGTGGACCCCCTATGATGGCATGGAGGTAAAGGGAATGCCCAGATTATCCATAATGCGGGGGAGGATAATCATGGAGGAAGGAGAAGTATTAGCTGAGAAAGGATATGGTCAATACTTGTCTCGCATCAACTAACCGTCTTCCTAGTTCATCTGAGTTTCTTAATGGAATGTATTAGATTACTCCTCGCTTTTGTCTCATATTTTTCTCTAAAATAACCTGTATGGTAGATACAATCTCTTTCAAGAATTTTTCTCAGAATAATCTCTCTACCCCGAGCGTATTTCTCCCAGGATAACCACTCATACTCTCGTCGGATATTCTTCTCATACTGCTTAAACTCGTATGTAGGCTTTCCCAATATGGCTAGATCTACATCCATAATTAGTTCCATATCCAGGCTCTTAGGCTTCTCACAGTGCTTCGTAGCGAGGATTAATTCACTGATTCTATTTATCATAGTATTCTCGACAAGCCCCTCCAATGCCTTATCAAGATATACTGCGCTCTGCTCCTCATTATCACTACGATGAGAATCATACACACTGTCATGAAACCATAAAGCTAACCACACCTCAAATGGGTTTACAGCCAAATCACATACAAGGGAAAACTCAGACAAGCAAGAAGATATATGGTTTAAATTATGATAATAGCGATGCGGCTCATTGTATCTCTTAACTAGATCATTATGAATCTTCATCAACCTTGAGGCCTCATCATCTTTATTCCACATCCTCAACCATTCTTTAACGCTCGTAAATTCACTCAATCTATTACCCCCTACTGGATAAACAGGAAAACTATTGGCTCATCAAAAAACAGTCATCCTGCATTCAAATGATGTGTTCATAGAATTCTCTAGCCTTCTCCAAGCTGTCAAATCCCTCTATAATAGTAACACCACTACTCAAGACACTGGCCTTTACTCTATCAGGTCCGGTGAATGTGAAACCTAGTCCCCCCTGAGCCAACACTTCATAACCCATATTCTTGATCTTCTCAACATAATCACTAATCTTTAGGCTTAGATCTTTTCTAGGTTGAAAAACGAAAACCCGGCGGCCTTCTCTACCGCATATCTCTTTAACCTCATCAAAACCAAGTTCATCCGGTTCACCGTCACCGCACACTAGGCAGTTCTCCACACGCTTCAGCTTAATCGTCTCAAAACTAAGATCCGTGAAATCGATAAACAATAACCTGTCACCAAGTATCGGTTCACCAGTGATTAATCTAACTACCTCTGAAGCCATGATACTGCCAACTACACCCACAAGGCTTGGATGCACACCCACAACTGCACATGAAGGAAGGTTCTCATCATCTACTCCTCCCTGGAAACACTCAAGGCACGCTGTAACCCCCGGTAAGATTGTTGATACATTTCCACTATAAGCCACAGCAGCACCATGCACCAAGGGAATCCCCTGATCCACACAAGCCCGGTTCAAAGCGTATCTGGGTGACATACTATCAAGAGCCCCTACCACTACGTCCATATCCCTAACCAAGTCTCGGGCATTCAACTCGTTGACCAACGATGGAATAGGTTCAACCGTTATAAACGGATTCACATCCTTAAGGCGCTTAGCAGCAGCCTCAGCTTTGGCTAGCCCTATATCACTCATTCCATAGAGATTCTGGCGTTGAAGGTTACTCACCTCAACAATGTCCCCATCCACTATCCTCAGATGTCCAACTCCCATACTCGCTAACTGTAAAGCTATGGGACTACCAAGTCCTCCAAGGCCAACAAGACAAACAGAAGCTCTCTTAAGATCCTTCTGAGCCTTGACGCCCATGTTTTTCAGCATAATGGTGCGACTATAGTAATCATACTCCATGTCAGAGAATGCCTTGGCTTCTGGAAGAGACAAGATTAATCAAAATATCATCTACAATCGTTATGTAAAATACTTAGCCTCATGGTTAAACAGAAAACTTCCATGATAACAAAAGGATTCGTAAAAGAGAATAATGTATACCAATAATTTACCAGATCCTTTTTCTTTTTTCCTCATCCTCAGAATCATTATAATAGCAAAATTATTCAAGAGTCACAACGATAAACACCGATTCTCATGAGATACTCTATTCTAAAAGCATCGAGGTTCAAATAATTTATACCTGTTACACCAAGGTTACTCCATGATCAAAGAAACAGCATGGAAATGGATAGACGAAAACAGTGAAAAACTAACTAAAATCAGCGACAAGATATGGGAGTACGCAGAATACGGCCTCTGTGAAGACAAATCCAGCAAACTCCACGCAGACACACTGCGAGAACACGGATTCACAGTAAAACATGGTGCAGCTGGAATGCCAACAGCGATAATCGCAGAATACGGAGAAGGCAAACCAGTAATAGCAGTGATGGGAGAATACGATGCCCTCCCCGACCTAAGCAACAAAGCAGTACCCTACAAAGAACCCCTCATAGAAGGAGGCATGGGCCACGGATGCGGCCATAACATACATGGTACAACAGCTCTAGCAGCCGCCATAGCTGTAAGCAAAATAATGGACCAGATAGAGGGTACAATCAGATTCTATGGTACTCCTGCAGAAGAAAACTTTAGCGGAAAAAGAATCATGGTTAACCACGGCTTATTCGATGACGTTGACGCTGCACTAAGTCATCATCCAGGCTCCCTAAACGTAGCTACACTAGCCAGTAGCAACGTCATAAGTGGAGCCCGTTTCAGCTTCCACGGCAAGACCAGCCACGCTGCTGGTAGCCCCGAACAAGGTAGAAGCGCTCTAGACGCGGTGGAGTTAATGAACATAGGCGTCAATTATCTGAGAGAACACATAATCCCCGAAGCGAGAATCCACTATGTCATAGAAGAAGGTGGAGGCCAACCTAACGTAGTACCTGATTATGCCCGTAGCCACTACTATATCAGAGCACCCGAACAAGACCTCTTGGAGCCTATTAAGAAACGTGTTATGAAGATCGCTGAAGGAGCCGCCATGATGACAGAAACCACACTAGAAGCCGAGATGAGCCCAGGAGGATACCACAAAATACCCAATAAAATCCTCAGCGAAATCGTAACAAAGAACATGAGAGAAATAGGTCCACCAGAATACACCGAGAAAGATCGAGAATTCGCCGCACAAATAGCTGAATCCTTCCCGAAAAAGGATAGAGAAACAACTCTTAGAAAAAATAAGGTACCAGATTGGCCAAAATACGTTGATAAAGATATCGTTACAAACATTTTCGATGCATGGGATGATGGAACAACCAGCCCCGGCAGCACAGACGTCGCCGACGTGAGCTGGATAACACCAACCATGGAGTTCAACACCGCATGCAACATAAATGGAGCACCTGGCCATAGTTGGCAGTTCACAGCATCTAGCGGATCAAGCATTGGGCACAAGAGCCTAATATTCGCGGCAAAAACCATGGCGGGGTCAGTAATTGACCTATTAACGAACCCGGAGAAACTTGAGAAAGCCAAAAAAGATCAGCTTAAACGCCTAAGGGGAAGAGAATACGATAAAGATCCCGCCGTGGAACCTCCTCTGGAGAAGGCCAGAGAATTAGCGGAGAGCTACAAAGGGGAAAAATAGCCCTTTTTCTATTTTCTTTAGATATCTAATTCCAATTATGAAAGAAATGGGTCATTTTACATTCAACTAAAAAACTAGAATTATCGACCAATAGCTTATTTGATATGACCTGGAATATCGAAAATCCGGGCCGATAACCGTTATACGCGAGATCTTAAAAACAACCCATGTTCAGAGTTTTAACCCTGACTCAAACCCGCATCACTAAACCATTCACTTAATTCAGGAAAAAAATTAGAAACTATGCTTGGCCTAAATCGACTCCTACCATGATGTGAACGGGGATTCCTCTCTCTCTTTTTAGAGAAGATCCTTTACCCGCTTTATCGCCAAAGCTGATCCCAGAGAAGGCTCATTTATACTAGCCGAAACCAACTCAATGGTACAATATCCATCATAATCTGTTTCCTCTATCTCCTTAAAGAGCTGCTTCAGTGGGATTTTACCTTCACCCGGCATCATATGCGCATCTGATTTACCATCACTATCAATTATATGCATGTGACGAAGCCTATCTCCGAGCTTGGTGAAGTAACTCATAATAGGCTCATGATTGCAGAAAGGAGGGCAAATATCACACATACCGAACAAGCGATCATTATCCACCTCAGCCAAAGCAGCTACTAGATCATCACAAGTAACCACAACATTACTCTCATATATAGTCAAGGGCTCCAAGACCAGATCCATATCTACCTTCTCAGCGTAATCTACCAATTCCCTTAGATTCTCCACCAGGCGGGGCCAATACATATCTCTGGTAGCTAAATAACCTGCGTGACCCGCTGATATTAGCGTAAACGAAGCACCCATCTCTACAGCCATATTCATAGCAACCTTCACATAATCTAGAGCATCTCTGCGCATACTTTCTGACTCCACCATCATATTATAGGGATACATGTTCATCTCAGGCGTATACCCTATAACTGGCATACTGTATTCACTTGAAAGTCGTATAATTTCATCTACCCCCTCCTCCTTCAGATCATAGGCATAAGCGTGTGGACGTCCCCCCCAGACCTCTACCCCATCATATCCGAACTTTTTAGCATCATTAAAGGCATGCTCCAGAGGTAGCCGCATATAACCAAATGTAAATAGACCTATTTTCAAGTCAAATCAACTAAACGCTCCTACTAGAATCCGGGATATATCATTTTCCATCACATTACAAAGCGTACTCTAAAACGATGTGTTCCATGATATCCTTGTATCTATTACGAATAGTTACTGATGACACGTGGGCTCTGGATGAGATCTTTTGCTGCGTCTTTTTCTCACCGGACACCTGACAACCTATATACAGTATCCCAGCTGCGATGCCTGAAGGACTTTTACCCGAGTTGAGTTTTAGATCTGAAACCATATCAAGTAAAATTAACGATATTCTCTCCACGTTACCGGATAACCCCATTTGATTAACCAGTTTGGAAATAATTTTCCCTGTACTAATCTTGGGTATCTCTCTATCAAGTATTCGATACATGTACCTGTAATTACGGGCTACTTTTTTCTTAGGTATATTAACCGTCTCAGCAATTGTCTCTAAACTTTTTGATATGCCACATATACGACACGCCATATAGATGGATGTAGCTGCAATACCCTTTATGGTTCTACCTTTAACTCCATCCTTTTTCAAGACTTGACGATATATGTGAGACCCTGTCTCAGCAACATTTTTCGGGAGACCAAGCTTATTTTCTATCCTAGAAACATGTTTTAATGCCTTAGCTAAATTACGGTGATGCGAACCAGTTTTCTTAGTACGCCTATTCCACTGTCGCAGTCTATAAAATCGTGTTCTTTGTTCTGGTTTTAATTTTCTTCCCGTATGGTCTCTATTCTTGTATCCAATATTTGTACTTAATCCCTTGTCATGCATAGTATATGTCAGCGGTGAACCTGCTCTTGGATTATCTTTCATCTCTTGAAGGTTAAACGCTCTCCAGTCGGGTCCTCTATCTAAGACATTTTCTGTATGTACAAATCCACATTTTTGGCAAACTGTTTCTCCATTGGATACGTCTGTTACGGTATTGTTCGAACCGCATATTGGGCACTTGGTTTTTACTTCCGTTGCTTGCTGGTGCATAACCTATTAACATGTTTCAAAGCAAGAATTATAATGATTACTATTCTCTAGCAGGGAAAGATCCGAAACAAAACAAATTTTTCACCCATTTTATTTATTTCCTCTTAAACTATATTCTGCCAATCTCGATAGCCCTTTTAACCCTAATACTGCTCCAAAAGCTGATGTACCAAGTTTGCCGCCTGCACCACCTAGGAATGGGGACCCGTAAATTAGCACCAATGCACATAAAACCCCCGCAGGCACCATCAGATACGTTTTCTTAAATCTATCGAACCCGCTCATACCCGCAAAAGAGGCACAAAACACAGCTACCGCTAGAAGGCTTCCCACATAATTTCCATATATATATGGAAGTGAAATTCCTCCAATGATTCCCACTATCCCTGAAGCCATTACAGCTCCATATCCGTATTTATTACCTAACAGAAACGTTACCACCGCTCCAGTTATACAATACAGTACGAGAAGACCTCTAATCTCCCATCCCGTTATGGATCCATTAAGAAGTTGACTTTCAGTAATAAACGAAGTAAATACACACCCTGTAAACGCAGTTGTCCCAAGCTTTCCACCATATCCACTAAAAACATTTTTTCCCAAGACGTAAAATAAACCAGCTATACCTCCCGCTAATGCAACCTCGTACCCCCTGAATACGCTACACGATGCCATACCAACAAAAGCACCACAATAGGCCGCGGCTGCCACTGGTTTGAATAAAACTGCCGCCAATACCCCTATCAAACTGGCTGCAACAACAGCCCCGTAACCCGCCTCATTACTAATCAAGAACGTGATAATTGCACCTAAAAACACTGAAATAAAATTTAAACCATCCTTTCGAAGATTGTAACCAAAAACCTCGCGGTTATCTGCAATTTTTTCCAACTCTCTGAAAACCTCGTACAAAATACCTATTATCCAAACTCCAAGAAACACAAAGGATATTCCACTATGTTTAGAGCTTACAGAGAAACCTAGATAGTAAAGAAGCAGGGTCATACCCCCTAAAACTAGGTAAGCTAAAAAAGCTGGAATACGTAGAGATAATACCTTGCTAGTGTTTGATCTTTTCATTTAGCGTCAATGGACTAACGTAGCTATTCATAACTTATAATGTATATCCCAAGTGAACAATTCTAGTATTTATAATAAGTATCAACGTTTGATAGAGTTAGAATATACTTTCATTCAGAAAAAATAACGTATATATCCAAAAAGCTCTATATGTTATAATATAATATTCTCAAACAATCTGCAAGTTGCTTGTAGTAACTTATTTAACACTCTTTTTAGGTGTTTCACTGAACAAGATTTTACTATGGACTATAGATCATAATAAAAAGAAACATTTTCAGGGTAAATAAGGGTAGATATTCGTCGATAAATCTAGACGTATTTAGGTCTAATACCAATCATAGTTTCTCCAAGGCTCCGTTGGCAAGATATTTGACTCAGGCTTCATACATATTTTAACCTTCACATAAGGATTAGAATTAGGTTTAGTGAAGTCAAGCTAAACTTTCGGTGATACAGACATACAATAATATTCTCTGTCTTCTTCTAATCATGGACGATTCGTTGTTCTTTTCCTTAATGCTTGTTTGCTCGTTAATCTACGTTGATAAAAATAAGACAGGGTGAAGTCAAGATAAAGTGTATTCTAGAAAATTTATATTGATTTTTCTTCCTGGGAGACTCTGTACAATTTTTTATAAACTAACTCCCATTTCTCTTCGGAGATTTTGTCACTTATGTTATGCATAACCTCTCTGAAGGCTCTTTTTTGATCCTCATCGTCATATTTGTAATAGAGAAGTGCGAGGTCCTCCCATATTTCTTCCTTGATGTCCGTTAGGTCGACCTCACTTTTCGGAATCACCTGTTCAATGACTTCCTTTACTTTACCTTTGATGTCGTTTTTTTTCTCTTCAGACGTCATGGGCATCTGAATGGACACCCTATGATATGCCATATAAGGCTTATTAAAACAGGGTTTTGGTTTGCAAATACATGTAAAAAAACTAAGTTAAAGAACATTTGTATTAACATAATCAGATATACGCATTAATCTCGGTTTCTAATAGGTATAAATAATACATATTTCCCATTAAAAACTAGCCGCGCGATAAACTCCCTCTTTAACTCGCTGACCTCTATACCTTTTTCTAGTACTCTAAACCTTCTAAATGCATTAAAACAAGGTTGTTTACGTGTTTTAACCAATGCTTTTTGTTCCATAACCAGATATTTCACAAAAAAGCGCTCCCTCAATTATCTATTATAAAAAATGTAAACAAACATCTTTTAGGACGATAGTTTCCTTCCAATTCAGCTCTTCTTCTTTTATTTCCTACCAAATTGATCTTAATACGGCTTTTCAGCTATATGACTAATTTCTTATTACTTTAATAGATATTTAAAGCAACAAACTATGACTAACAATAGGTGCGTTCTTAACTCAACTTTTTGGTTACTCAATCAAATAACAAACATCATCGATTCATATATTGGGTACCTTCAAAAAGTTGTATGCTAGTATTACCCCATTCAATTACTCTAAAATTCACGTATGACCTTTTGAAGAAATGTAATCAATATCCAAAAAGTATCTAATGCTCCCAAAATTATCAG
>CAZLHA010000007.1:0-550 GCA_964559155.1 uncultured Candidatus Bathyarchaeia archaeon
AGGACTACTGTTTTTCCCTCGTACTCCAGCTCACGGATAGATTCATCCGGGTAATCTATACCAAGCTCATCGTATAGGCGCCGATTCCCGATCCTGTATCTCTCATCATTGATCTTTGCCTCAACACCTTTCCCTGTTGAACTCAGAAATTCATCGGTCTCGTAGTGAGGTATCTTCCATTGCATTGCCTCTCTGATGATGGCTTCCGCGATTGGGTGTTTGCTGTTTCGCTCTAGTGCTGTTGCTATGGCTAAGATCTCCTCATTACTGGTCTCCAGTGGTATGATCTCAGTGACTTCAGGTCTACCCATAGTCAATGTTCCTGTCTTATCGAATGCATATACCCGGGCTTGATCTATCTCCTCGATGAAAGTACTGCCCTTGATGAGTACACCATTTCTGCTAGCGCTGGTGATAGCTGATACCATAGCTACTGGTGTTGCAATAGTCAAGGCGCATGGGCATCCAATTACTAGCAACACTAAGCTATTATAGATTGATGGCACCCAGGGCGCCTTGAAAACCAGTGGAGGCACAGACGCAAAAATGA
>CAZLHA010000007.1:560-3688 GCA_964559155.1 uncultured Candidatus Bathyarchaeia archaeon
GTATAGTATTTCGCAAACCTGTTGACCAAGGTCTCGGTGGGGCTTCTCCTGCTCTCAGCTTCCTGAATCATCCTGAGGATATTTGATAGCATGCTCTCATGGGACGCCCGTGTGGTTTCCACTTCCAAGTATCCATCAAGATTAATAGTTCCAGCGTAGACCTCGTCTTTTCTCTCTTTGGCAACAGGTATTGACTCCCCTGTCATAGCTGATTGATCAATTGAGGTACTGCCTTCTACTACTACCCCATCTAAAGGGATTCTATCCCCTGGTCGAACGATAAAAACCTCTCCCGGCAATACGTTATCAATGGGCATATTTTCTTCCCCTTCAGCTGTCTTGATTGTGGCAACTTCTGGTCTTAGCTCCATTAATGCCTCAATAGCATGGCGAGCTCGCTCTGATGCGATTACCTCTAGTTTTAATGATATGTCTTTCAAGAAGACCACGAGGGCGCCTTCCTGGTACTGCCCTATGATAGTGGCCCCTATAGCAGCTATAGTGACCAGTAAGTCTATCCCAATATTTCCCCTAGCGAGCTCTTTGAAACCGTTGAAAGCCATCTTATAGCCGCTGGCAATCATGGCTGATATGAGTATAACAGTGGACAGTTGGCTGCTCACTCCAAAATGGTCTAATCCAATCCCTGTGGCTATCAGTAACCCAATTACTATGCTCCGGGTCCAACTGGTTTCCTCGTGTTTATGACCATGTTCACACGTGGAGCAGGGTCCGCCATCAATGGAGCATACAGTACCTTTTTCCCCGTTGCTGTGTTCGCACGTCTCGTGTTCATGGTTGTGGTGGTGAGGGGGCATTTTCTATCTTCGGGTCTTTAGCTTTTATTAATATGATGCTATATTTTACCCTTCTTTTATTAGAAATTATTAAATTATCACGTGTTTTTTATTAAACTATGACTGTTATCAGTGTAAGTCTCACGAATGATCTTCTAACCAGACTGGACCAGTTTGTGAAAGAGTTAGGGTACAGTAGCCGATCCGAGGCTCTTAGACTAGCCATCAGAGATGTGTTAACAGATTATAACCTCACCAAGATGCAACGGGGGGAGCTCCTCTCAACCGTGACAATCATATCGGAGAGCGAGGAAACTAGCACTCATCTCGGTTTAATTGATCTGCGTAACGGCTTCGATGAGATAATCTTCGGTAACATGCATCTACATATCGAGGGTGGTTATTGTATAGAGATCTTTCTGGTCAAGGGTCCCTCTGAGGAGATATTGAGTTTTGTAAACAAGTCAAAAGCCATCAGAGGTGTAATAGATGTGAATCATACCCTCACCCCAATGACATAGCTAATTCTTATAATTCGATAATCAATTCTTTCACTATATGTCTAATACTTCAACGTTCAAGAATCTGGGCAGGGACACCCAGAGACAGGACGGCGTAGCCAAGGTAACTGGGAGAGAGAAATATGCATCGGATCTGAGTCTTCCCCATATGCTACATGCACGGGTATTGAAAAGCCCGTATCCTCATGCACAGGTGTCGAAAATCGACACATCTAGGATAGATGATCCTGCTATTGTTAGCCTTACACCTGATGAGGTTCCCGATGTTATTTACTGTCCGAGACTTGTTAGTGTTCCAAGTAGTACATTCAAGGACTGGAAGGTTCTCACCGATAACCCACGATACGTGGGCGAGCCGGTTATGGCTGTAGCAGCAGAATCTGAGGAAGAGGCCCAGCGAGCAATTGAAGCCATTGAAATCCGGTATAAGCAGTTGCCAGCTGTTTTCGATGTCATGGATGCGAAAAAACCCGGTGCTGAGCAGATTCACACCGATATTATGCGGGGGGATGAATGGATCAAAGTTAATAATAATATTGCCTGCAGCTTGGACATAGTTGAGGGTGATCCCGAGACAGGATTCTCTGAGTCTGATTACATAGTCGAGGAGACTTATCGCACTAATAGACGGTATCACACGCAGATGGAGACCAAGAGCGTACTGGTGCGACCTGAGCCGGATGGAGGTATAACCATCTGGAGCACCACTCAGACGCTTCACAATACACGTATACTTCTTTACGAGATATTCGGTATCTCCATGGGCAAGATCCGGGTAATAAAGGTGCCCATAGGCGGTAGCTTCGGGTCCAGTATTCAGGTTAATCCACCGATCCCAATAGCAGTAGCCCTAGCCTTGAAGAGCCAGAGACCAGTAAAGCTGACTTATACCCGTGAAGAGGACCTTCACGATCACTGTAGTTATCAGATGGTATTCAAATTAAAACTGGGGGCGAACAAAGAGGGTAAATTAACAGCTGGTCACTTGGACGCTTATCTGGATATCGGTGGTCACCAGATCCAAGCATATCCATTACTAGGATGTGTTGTAGGCTGGTGGGTAAGCCTCTACAAGGTTCCTCATAAGAGCTACAAGGGTAAAGCAATATACACAAACAAGGTACCAGCCTGCGCCTTTAGAGGCTACGGTAACCCGCAGATAACTTGGGTAGTAGAGACTATGATGGATGCATTAGCCAATAAGATAGGTATTGATCCATTGGATTTCAGGCTCAAGAACTATATCGGTGAAGGGGACCTATTCTGGGGGCAAGGTCCAAGCGTAAAATCTGTTATCGAGAGCTGTGGGGTAGAGGAGATACTCAATACAGGGGCCGAGTTAAGTGGCTGGTATGAGCGACCAAGAGCAGAGGAGCAATCAGAAAGATACCGGCGTGGAATAGGCATGGGTAGAGGATACCACACCAGTAGTGCCGGAGCTCCTGTACCCGGTAGTGTCATTGACTTCGGCGGTGCTATGTTAAAGCTCAACGAGGATGGAACCTTTGACTATGTGTCCGCTTTAATGGACCACGGCGGAGGTACCATGGATGCTCACGTCAAGATAATCGGGGAGGAGCTTGAAATACCCCATTACATGGTTAATATTGTACGAGCAGACACAGGAACAACAGTATACGATGTCTGCACACATGCGTCAAGGGGTATATACAGCGGAGGGGGGGCAGCCCTAAAGGTAGCTGGGCAGGTTAAAGAGAAGATTAGGCAGGCAGCCGCCAGATCACTGGATGCCTACGCCCACGCTCTACGATTCAAATGGGATCCAGATAAAGAGCAGGGAGTAATTTAT
>CAZLHA010000007.1:3698-34175 GCA_964559155.1 uncultured Candidatus Bathyarchaeia archaeon
CAAGGAGTCGAAGAGCGGGAGATAACCTTCAAAGAATTAGCCTACGAGATGAGACACAAGAACCTAGGCACCATAGCAGCGGTTGACAGTTATAGGCAGCCAGCGTGTCCTCCTCACTTCACCGGATATTTTGTGGAGGTAGAGATAGATACCTGGACTGGGAAAGTGAGATTAGTCAAGGTTATCGCAGGCGCTGATGTAGGAACCGTGATTAACCCAAAGATGGCTATGGGTCAGATACACGGTGGATTCGCCCAGGGATGGGGAATGACTGTAAACGAGGACACAGAATATAACCCTGTGAATGGGGTGCTATTGAATCATGGATTCATGTCAGATTACAAGATACCTACACCACTTGACCTACCCGACTTGGAGAATTTTTATGTCTTCTTCGCTGACACCTATGAGCCCACAGGCCCATTCGGAGCCAAGGGTTTGGGGGAGGGCGCATTAAACCCGGTAGCCGGGGCGATAGCAAACGCGATACAGAACGCCCTAGGGGTACGATTTTTCAAACTACCAATAACTAAGGACATGATTCTAGCTAAACTTAAGGAGAAGGAGGCCCAGCAATGAGTAGTATTAACAAGTGGAACACCCACATAATCGGTAAACCCTTCAAATATCATCTACCCGAGACCATAAATGAAGCAACCAAACTGCTGGCCGAGCATCCGGACAGTATGATTCTAGCTGGGGGAACCGATCTCATACCCAAGATGAAGCAGCGCTTACTGGAACCCGAACATATTGTAAACATCAAAAAAATACCTGAGCTTACAGGCATAAAGGAGACCGGTAACGGGATATGGATAGGCTCAGCCACCAAGCTGAATGCAATAGAGAAGAGTGAACTAGTTAAAGAGAAGATCCCCTTACAGTACTTGGCGACAAAGACCATTGGAAGCATCCAGATACGAAACATGGGCACCCTCGGTGGAAACGTTTGTAATGCTTCACCAGCCGCGGATGGAGCCCTAGGCTTGGTCGCCCAAGATGCTAGGATACATATAGCTGGTCTTGATAACCAGAGAGATCTGCCTGTAACAGATTTCTTTACTGGACCCGGTGCAACTGTGCTTGCCGAGGATGAGATCGTTACCGGCTTCACAGTCCCAGTTATGGATAAGGATACGGGTTATCACTTCATAAGTATAGGCAGGATGGCTCTGGACATCAGCACCATAAGTATAGCTACAACTATAACTAGGAGAGACGACAAGGTAGCCAAATCCACAGTAGCGCTGGGAAGTGTTTCACCCACACCACTAAGACTCTCCGAGGTCGAAGTCTATCTCAAAGACAAAACTTTGTCCGATGAGACTATCTGGGAAGCAGCCCAGATGGTAAGTGAGAACATAAAACCCATCACAGATGTACGGGCCACAGCGGAGTACCGTAGGGAGGCGGCGAAAGGAATGGCGATGGAAGCGATTAAACTCGCATATACAAAGGAGGAGGGTAAACAATGAAGACCACGATGACTATCAACGGGAGGAAAAGCGAGTTCGATATACCACCGAGCAAACTATTACTGAACTTGCTAAGAGATGACCTAGGGTTAACTGGAGCTAAGTATGGCTGTGGTATAGGAGAATGCGGTGCATGCACAGTTCTCGTGGACGGAGAGCCTGTACTCGGGTGTATGACCCTTGCTGTAGACTGTGATGGTAAAACAGTGGACACCATTGAAGGACTAAGTGACGGTAAAGAGCTACACCCAATTCAACAGGCTTACCTTGATGAGGGAGCAGTACAATGTGGCTTCTGTACACCGGGTTTCATCATGACAACTAAGGCTTTGCTTGAAGAGAAATCTAACCCCCGTGAATCTGAGATCCGTGACTATCTGAAAGGTAACCTTTGTCGATGCACAGGGTATGTTAATATCGTGAAGGCTGTACAGAAAGCGGCGAAAGATATGCGATGAAAACAGTAGCCATAGTCCTTGCTGCGGGTAAATCCAGCCGCATGGGGGTAAATAAACTCCTCTTAACTCTTGGCGGTAAAACTGTTCTAGGTCATATATTGGACAACTTGGATGGCTATGATACCATTGTGGTGACGGGGCATAACCAAGAGGAGATCAATGGACTAATCAATGAATGTGGTGTCAAATCTGTTCACAACCCGGACTATGAGATGGGGATGACCACCAGTTTCCAGGCTGGGCTTAGAGAGCTGGACAATGATGTGGACGCTGTTTTTATGATACTCAGCGATACTTTTGGGTTTAAACCCTCTCTACTCGATAGAATGGTGGGGAAAATGGAGTCAACAGATGCATCACTGGTAAGCCCAATGTATGATGGTAAACGAGGTCACCCTGTACTAGTCTCACGCAGCCTCTTACAGGAGTTTCTTAGCCTCAGTCATGATGAGACTATGAAGGACGTGGTTCTGAGACATGAGGAGGATCATAAATACGTAGAGGGAAGCATCTGGACAAGGTTTGACCTCGACACCCCGCAGGATTATGCGTACGCTAAAAAACTATGGGATAAACGGTAGTCAACCATTTTTTCGTTGAATAAGCTCAGCGACTATGCTGATGGCTATCTCCTCAGGGGTCTCGGCTTCGATATCTAAGCCAATAGGGCCTTTGATGGATTCTACAGCCTCGGGCTTCAACCCCTCTGCTTTTAGTTGCTGTACATGCTCTTTTCGCTTGTTACTGCTTCCCAGTAAACCGATGTAAGCTGGCTCGGCTCTCACAGCGTACCTGAGGCCATCTAGTTCAAAGTCGGTTTCTCCATGTAGCATAGTCACGCAGTCGGTTGGCCTGATATCCACGGTTTCAAGGCTCTCCGGGTACTCAGTGTTTACTACTCTCATACCCGGGAAGTTATCCTCCTTGGCGGTCTCAGCGTCATCTATGATTATCACGGTGAATCCGCAGTCCTTGGCGTAACGTGCTACGGGTTGGGCTATCAAGCCGCTGCCCATTATGATTAGTCTCGGGTCTGGTTTTATCGGGTCCATGAATATTTTAACCTCTCCACCGCATTTACTGTCTACTGGTATCATGCCTTCCCTGGCTGGTATTCCCATGGCGAAGTGGTATGAACGAGGCTTACCTAATTCCAGTACCTCTAAGGCTCGGGATACTAAAAGACGCTCCATCCCCCCACCTCCGATGGTTCCTATGGTCTCTCCGTCGCTAGTTACTAACATTTTTGCACCGGGGTCTCTTGGACCTGAACCGTCTTTAAATGTAAGAGTGCAGAGAACTACTTCTCTCCCTTCAGTTAGCTCTCTATGCAGTCTCTCTATAATTGTCTCTTCACTCAGGTGCTATCCTCTCCGCTGCGTCGAGGATGGCCTCGATGATCTTTGTGTATCCGGTGCAGCGGCATATATTTCCCTCTATACCTATCTTTACTTCTTCGGCTGTAGGGTTGGGGTTATCCCGTAGTAACGCATAGCTGCTAATGAGCATTCCTGGCGTACAGAAGCCACACTGGATGGCACCGTTCTCTATGAATGCTTCTCTGAGGTCAATCATTAGGGGATTATGTTCCAATCCCTCTAATGTGGTTATTCGGTGTCCCTCGGCTTGTGGCGCTAGGATTATGCAACTAGTCACAGGTATTCCATCGAGGAGTACTGTGCATGCACCGCATTCTCCGCTCTCACATCCTTTTTTCACGCTGTTTATGTTGAGGTGGTCTCTTAGCAGATCAACTAAGCTGGTCTGAGGACTCGCGTCGATATCTACTTTTTCTCCGTTTAACTCGATTCTAATGTTCATCTTATTTACCTCATTCTTTCCATGCATTTCTCAATGGCTCTACGAAGTAACACGGGGCACATATCTCGTCTATACTCCGCTGTGCCTCGTACATCTGTAATGGGGGTAACATATTCTTTGACTGCTTCAGATACTTCCTCTATATTCTCCATGGTGAGTTCTCTATCTTCAAGCATTTCCTCTACTTCAGGTACTCTGAGAGGTGTCATGGCGACGCTTCCAAAAGCAAAACCAGCGTCCACACAAATATTTTCCTCCATCTGTATATAGGCTGCTGCACTAACCACTGATAATGTGAATGATTTACGTCTACC
Source organism: uncultured Candidatus Bathyarchaeia archaeon (assembly GCA_964559155.1). Taxonomy (GTDB): domain Archaea; phylum Thermoproteota; class Bathyarchaeia; order TCS64; family TCS64; genus RBG-16-57-9. The sequence goes on from CAZLHA010000007.1 coordinate 7,767, forward strand.
TATTCTCAGGTAAGCACTAGACGAGTTCTCAGGCGGTGCTGGTACTCTTATCTCTGTTACCAGTTCACCGGGTTCAAGGCAGTTGATTTTGGGTCCGGTGAAAAGTTCTTCTATGGGCATAATGTACTTGTTGTCAATTGACTTTATCTCAAGCTCTGTATCATGAATTATTAGTGGGCATGCTGTGTCCGCCGCTGGGGAGGCATTAACTACGTTTCCTGTTATTGTTCCACGATTTCTTATCTGAGGGCTTCCTATTCTGCTAACAGCGTCATATAAAGCTGGGATTTTTTTGGTTAAATGATGTGATTCTACTTGACTGTGAGTGGTGGTTGCACCTATTTTGATGTACCCGTCCTCTTCTTTGATATAGTTCAGTTCGGGTATTCTGTTCAAGTCAACTAGGTGACTTGGGCTACACTCTGCTTGCCTCAATGCAGTTATTAGATCTGTTCCACCTATGATGGGTTTCGCCTTATCCCGATCACTTAGTAATACAAGTGCTCCTTCTAGCGTCACTGGAGCATGGTACTCGAACTCGGATATGGGTTTCATTGCTGGGTCTCCTTTAACGCTTTATGCATAGTCCATGGACGGATGGGTATCGTGTTGAATCGTTTACCCGTTGCATGATAGATCGCGTTGGCGATAGTAGGCACAATGCTGATTATCGCTGGCTCTCCTACTCCTTTTGCTCCGAATGCTCCATGCTTGTAAGGTTTCTCAACGATTATACATGGCTCTATTTCAGGGGTGTCTAGACTGCTTGGAACAACATAGTCCGTGAAATTGGGATTAAGCACTTGTCCTCTGTCATTAATCTCCATGTTTTCCATGAGTGTGAAGCCTAGTCCTTGTCCGACCGCTCCCTCTATCTGGCCTTCTATCATCATGGGGTCGATAGCTTGTCCGCAGTCCATAGCAGGCCAAATCTTTGTCACTGCTATTTCACCTGTCTCAGTGTCAACTTCTACCTCGGCGACTGTGGCGGCGAAGGTATAGACACTATAGTTTACACCTAATCCAGTTTTTGGATCGAAGAAGCGTTTAGGCGCCTTAAAGTAGCCGTGGGCTCCTGGATCGTATCCTCTATTGTACATCTCTTCTGCTAGTTCTCGTATAGATATGCATGTATCTGGGTCCTCTTTATAACGGGCTTTCCCCTCAAGTAACTCGATCCTGTCCTCAGGTATTTCTAATAGTTCTGATGCGCATGCTACCATGTTCTCTCTGAGTTTTAATGCTGCTTTAGCTGCGGCTGTTCCCCCCAGCATCAGCCCCCTGCTTCCATGGGTTGGCTTAGCGTTAAGAGTGCTATCGGTATCAGGTAGATCGATGATTATCTTGTCAATTGGCACACCTGTTATCTCTGATACTATCTTGATGTGTCCGAAGGGGCTTCCCTGTCCCAACTCCACTATTCCTGTACGGTAGTTGATACTTCCATCCTGATTGAGAAGTAGACTGGCTGCGCTCCAATCAGGTGTGCTCCGGCTGGTGCTTATACCGTGATAAGCGAGTCCTACCCCATAACCTCTCACTTTGGAACCCTGTTGAACCGGTTCCCTGTTGTTAACCCAGTCAGATGCATCTCGTACACACTCAAGGCACTCCTTTATACCGACGCTGCTATCTAATACCTGATCGCAGGTGGTTTTGCTGCCCTCAACGAGGACGTTCTTGAGTCTGAACTCGATGGGATCCATCCCCAATTCATAGGCGAGTCTATCCATCTGTTGCTCAGCTGCAAAGTGTAATGCAAGGTCTCCGAAGCCTCTGAAGCTGCCTCCATACACTTTATTTGTGTATACCGCTCGCCCGTCTACACTACAGTTATCCACCTCATATGGTCCTGCGGCGTGGGCTGTCTGTCTCCATAGCCAGAATGGGCTTCTATTAGCGTACGCTCCGCATTCAACGGTGATATCAACCTCCACCGCTGTAACTTTTCCCCTCCTGTTAGCTCCGCTCCTGTACTTTATGCGAGCTGGGAATCTTTTAGGGCTATATGCTACGCTTTCCTCCCGAGTCCATACGTGAGCTACTGGTTTTCCCAGTTTGGTGGCTGCGAATGCTGCATAGGCTGAGACAATTGGTCCCTGATCATCTTTGCCACCGAATGCACCCCCAGTGAGAGCTTGTACAATTCTGACTTGATTCAGATTCCATCCGAGGACATGGGCTACTTTTTCTCTGCAGAGGAATGGACTCTGCCCATTAGCGATAACCGTTACTTTGTTTGAGCCTTCTGGTACAGCGTAGGCTGCCTCTGTCTCAAGGTACATGTGGTCTTGATATGGGCTCCAGTAAGTATCCTCGACCTCCACATCAGCCTCGCTGAAACCTTTCTCGACGTCACCTTTCCTGATCTTGGTGGTGACCGCGATGTTACCTCCTTCATGGATGTCGACCACATCAGCGGCTAATGTCGCGTCAATATCTAGATAGGCTGGAAGAGGATTATACTCCAAATGTATCTTATCCATGGCTTTCTCCGCTGCGTAGCTGTCTCGTGCTACGATTAATGCGATAGGATCACCAACATAGTGTACTTTTCTATCATTCAGGAAGGGTTGATCGGGTAAAGCGTATCCGATCTGGTTATTCCCTGTGACATCTGCACCAGTGTATACTGCTTCTACTCCGGGTATCTTTAATGCATCACCTGTCTCAATGGACTTGATACGTGCGTGAGCTACATTGCTTCTAAAGACCTTCAGGATGGATGCGTTTCTCGGTATATAATCTGCGGTGTAACGTGCCTTACCCAGTGCCTTGTCTAGGGCATCTGTTCTCGTCACGTTCTTACCGACGACGAGAAAATCCCTCCTTCCCAAGATATCGGTTAATATTTTATCGTACTCCAAGTTAGAACATCCAGTAATATTTGAATACGGTTACGTTAACTATCTAAATAAAAGAATCCCTTAAACTATCCCAGAAGTCTCGTCTATTTGCTTCTAGTACCAGTATCTTTGTCTCTCTCTTGAATAATTTGAGAACATTATCGATCTTATTTGTTCGGCAGAGGATGAGTAGTTTTCCTCCCCCGGATAACGTCTCTACCACCTTATGTAGTCCTGGATATAATCCGAATCCCCTTGCCTCTAGGTGACCGTACTCGTCCACCACAGCCATTGTCCTATTATCTATTAAGTGGCATGCTTTAACTAGGCTATCATTTGCTATCTTGAATGCGGTCTCATTGTAAAGGAATGCCCCCTTGAGTGGTTTCCAGTTCTCACCCGAGACCTCAGAATCCTTGTATACCATATCTAAGCTTTGACCTGTGTCAGGGTAATATCCCTCGTAACCAACAGTCTCTCTATCTCTTAGAATTCTTCTGCTGATTACTCCGTATACTTTGTAGCCATTTACTTTCGCCCTGTTTGCTATCTGTTCTGCTCTACGGGATTTCCCTGATCCTATGGGCCCGTGTACGACGAGTACTTGGTGTTTCAATCTAGTAGAAGTGCCTCCTAGCCTCTCTTGAATATTGTCCTCAAATATTTTACGAGTCTTTTTTTAAATGAACAGACAGATTCATAATTGATGACATTGGCTCTCCCCACCTTCATACGTAGTAAGATCGTTTGCACCATAGGACCAGCATCAGATAAGCCAGTGGTTCTTGACTCGTTGCTCGAATCCGGTATGGATGTCGCTAGGATCAATATGAGTCATGGGTCACCGGATGAGCATCGACCTGTTATTGAGTACTTGCGTGAGACTAATAACTGTGGCATACTTGTGGATCTGCCTGGCCCGAAAATCAGATTGGGGGAGCTGTCTGAACCATTTACAGTAGAGGATGGTCAAGAACTTCACTTTACCACCCGGGATATTATGGGTGACGTAACCAATCTGCCAGTTAACTATGATAAGCTTCCATCAGAGGTGCAAGTTGGCGGGCATCTCTTCCTCAATGATGGGATCATCGAACTTGAGATAACTAATATAAACCAAGATATGAAAGGATTCAACGCTAAAGTGATCTCTGGAGGGAGACTATCCAGCAGAAAAGGGGTGAACGCACCAGGTGCAAAACTCTCGCTTGAGCCCCCAACAGGCGAGGATCTTTCTGGTATACGATTCGGTGTAAAGATGGACTGTGACTGGTTTGCAGCCAGTTTCGTACGGTCAAAAAAAGATGTATTAGCTGTAAAACAGGCTATCAAACGTCTTGGGGGTGCTCAGCCGCTGATTAGTAAGGTTGAGCACGCTGACGCAGTGTACAACATCAACGAGATAATAGAGGAAAGTGATGGGATCATGGTAGCCCGGGGTGACTTAGGTATAGAGATTCCCCCATGGGATGTTCCTCTGCTCCAGAAAAAGATAATTCACGCCTGTAATGTTAAGGGAAAGCCAGTCATAGTTGCCACCCAGATGTTGGAATCCATGATACATAATCCAAGACCTACTAGAGCTGAGGCAAGCGACGTAGCCAATGCATTACTGGATGGAGCGGATGCAGTGATGTTAAGCGGTGAGACCGCCATAGGGAAATATCCCGTGGAATCTGTTCGAGCCATGAATAGCATTGGTTGGGTTGTACAGGAGCAGATAACCAAAAAGAGTGATACGGGGTTGAAGGGGCTTCCCCTTACGGATATCATCGGAGACTTGGCGTCAAGGGCTGTTGACGCGGTTGAGTCCAGTGCCATACTGGTTGTTACCCGTAGCGGTGTAAGCGCTCTGATGGTGAGTAAGCATAGGCCTAAGGCAAGTATATTGACTGTTGCACAGGACCCGAGGATTAGTCGAAGGATGCATATGTATTGGGGTGTGCGGCCAATCGACGTGGATTGGACTGATGATAGAGATGAGTTAATTATCAGGGCGTTGAACAGGAGCCTTGAGATGGGGTATATCTCTAGGAACGATGTCATTGAGGTGGTCTCAGGTTCAACATTGATCGCTCCTGGTTCAACTACTACCTTGGAGATACTCAGAATAGAGGAGATACTCGATCAAGCGGAAAAAAGAGACTAAATTTATCCCCCTATTTCCTCTATCTAATTATATGAGTTATAGTAGACCCGAAGTAACTGAGCCTAAGTCTCTCTCTGAGAAGGAGATAGTACTCGTCTCCAGTGGGGATCTAAGGCATAGCGCAAATAGGGAAGGATGGCCTGCCCAGAGGGAGATGGAACAGAAGATCAGGACTGTCTTTGAGAATGAAGGCTATCATGTGATTAGAGGACATCCCGTTGATCCAGTGCTGGGTCATGGCTTTATCTGGAACCAGCGTATGGGCATGGATGTTTTCAAGGAGATCCCCCAGGACACGAGGATAATAGTTGCTGAGGCTGTCTGGCAGTACAGCCACCATGTACTTGCTGGTCTAAGAGATCACCGGGGCCCCATATTGACTCTGGCGAACTGGAGTGGTCAATGGCCAGGGTTAGTTGGCATGTTAAACCTTAATGCGTGTCTCACCAAGATGGGTGTGGATTATAGCACCATTTGGAGCGAAAATTTTGATGATTCTTTCTTTCTTAAAGGGATACGAGAGTGGCTAGAGGAGGGTAAGATAACCCATGACACCAGCCACGTTAGACCCTTAGACCCAGATAAACTACCGGAGAAAGAAGCCGAATTGGGTCATGCATTAGCCGAGGAGCTGAGACGTGGGAAAGCTATCCTGGGGGTGTTTGATGAAGGTTGCATGGGAATGTACAACGCCATCATCGAGGATGAGTATCTGAATCCCTTAGGCATGTACAAGGAGCGCCTCAGCCAGAGCGCCCTTGTAGCAAAGATGAGAACAGTTACAGATACTGAGGCACAGAATGTACGAGACTGGTTGGGCCTCAAAGGAATGACTTTCAACACCGGAACCGATGAAGCCACAGATCTAACTGATTCCCAGATACTGGAACAATGCAAGATGTATATAGCCGCCACAAGGATCGCATACGAATTTGGGTGCGACTGTATAGGGATTCAATATCAGCAAGGACTCAAAGACATGGTGCCCGCCAGCGACCTTGCCGAGGGGTTGCTGAACTGCAGCGACCGACCACCAGTGCAACATGAAGAGACCGGTGAGATACTCTTTGAAGGGGAGTCATTACCGCATTTTAACGAAGTTGATGAGGGCGCTGGACTGGATGCCTTGATTACAAAGAGGGTCTGGACTGCTATGGGGTATAATCCTGATACTACTCTCCATGATGTCAGGTGGGGAGACTGGTATAATGATGAATATGTGTGGGTTTTCCTCATCAGTGGAAGCGCCCCTCCTAGTCACTTCAAAGACGGTTACCTTGGAGCTAGCAGCGAGAGACAGCCTTCTATGTACTTCCCACTGGGTGGTGGAACCCTGAAAGGCGATAGCAAACCCGGAGAGATAGTCTGGAGCAGGATCTATTTAGACCCTGATGGCTTGAAGATTGATATAGGCCGAGGGACTGTGGTTGATCTTCCTCCAGAGGAGACCCAACGGAGATGGGAAGCTACCACCCCTGAGTGGCCCATCATGAGCGCAGTGCTTCATGGAGTATCCCGAAACCAGTTTATGGCTAAACACAAAGCCAACCATATCCAAGTGATCTACGCGCCATCAGCAGAGGACGCGAATAAAGCCCTAGCAGCCAAGGCAAGTATGTTACATGATCTGGGTGTTAAGGTGAATATCTGCGGGGATGTCGAGGTAGGTTAGTTTGCATGTCATAGCTGTTGATCTTGGAGCCAGTAATGGAAGGGTTATGAAATGCGCCTATAATGGTGGTTTCAACCTGGAGGAGATTCACAGGTTTCCCAATGTTCCTCTTCAGAAAAAATATCTCCACTGGAATATTCAGCAGCTGTGGCGTAACACTATCAAGGGAATAGAGTGGACAAGTGAAGGTGCTCAGAGCATAGGCTTAGATTCATGGGGCGTGGACTTTGGCTTACTTGATGCTCAGGGAAACCTCTTGGAGGATCCCGTGCATTACAGAGATCCAAGAACCAGGGATGTGATGAAATGGGTGTTCAAACGAATTCCTCGGCGTGAGATATTTGAGAAAACCGGTGTCCAGTTCCTAGAGTTGAATACACTCTACCAGCTAGCTAGTCTATCAAGGCGTCGTAAACGGTTTCTGAGGGAAGCCGCGACATATCTAGGGTTTCCGGATTTATTCAACTACTGGTTGACTGGTGAGAAGCGAGCAGAGTATACACATGCAACTACCACTCAGTGCTACAATCCATCAAACGGGTGCTGGGATGAAGATATCCTGAGTGCTATAGATGTACCCGTTGATCTATTTCCCTCTATCGTTTGTCCCGGTGAGGTACTGGGCACGATTGGGGATATCAATGTATCAATACCTTCATGTCATGACACTGGAAGCGCTGTAGTAGCTGTTCCCAGCACCGATAATGTTTATTGTTACCTTAGCAGCGGCACATGGAGCCTGATGGGAACCGAGACCAAGAACCCAATAATAAACGACGAGGTGTATAAACAGAACTTCACCAACGAGGGAGGCGTCGAAGCAACGAATAGGCTTCTCAAGAACCTGCCTGGTCTATGGTTTGAGCAGGAGTTAATGCGTGAATGGACGAATAAGGGGTCGCTTGTAAGACATGAGGATCTATATCAGTTGGCTTCAGGGGTACAGGCTTTCAGATCAGTAATCAACCCGGCTGATGCTCGGTTCATCCCTCCTGGCGATATGACGCCGAGGATAGCTGAATACTGCAGGGATCATGGTGAACCTGTTCCTGTGAGTATGGGGGAGCATATTAGATGTGTCTATGATAGCCTTGCCTTGAGTTACCTGAAGTGTCTAGGGGAACTGGAGTCCCTCATGGGAGAGCGTTATCCTGTAATTCATGTTATTGGCGGGGGGTCTTTGAACCGTTTCTTAAACCAGCTTACGGCGGATATTACCCGGCGGAAATTAGTGGCTGGGCCAGTGGAAGCGGCGGCTTTAGGTAACTCTATTATGCAGTACAGGTGCATTGGGTTACTGGACAGTATAGGTGAGGCCCGTGGGGTGCTGGATGAGACACTGAACTTGGTTGAATATTACCCTGAATCTGGTTTAGAGTGGGAAAACGCCTATAGTCGATACCAGTCACTGATAACTCAATGAATATCGGAATAATATCAGATACCCATGATAACATGGACTATATCCGGAAAGCGATCCAACGCCTCAAAGAGGAACATGTTGGATTGGTTCTCCACGCCGGGGACTATATTGCACCCTTCACTGCGAAACCGTACAGTAAACTGGATATAAAAATGATCGGTGTATATGGTAATAACTGCGCCGAGACCGGTAAACTGGAGGAAGCCTACTCTGAGGTGAGATGTGAAATACGCGGCTACTTTGCTGAGGTTGAGACTGATGGGTTATCCATAGCTTTGATGCATGGGCATAGAAAGAAAGATGTGGATAGAGCCTATAGTGGAGATTATGATGTAATAATCAGGGGACACACCCATAGATCCTCCATCAGCAGGGAAAACAATGTTCTGGTGATTAACCCGGGTGAGGTCTGCGGATACGTCTCGGGGACCCACAGCATAGCATTCCTGGAAACAGGTAAAAGATTCGCTTGGATAAGCGAACTGGATTAGCCTCTAACCCAGTCTCCGTAGACCGGATACTTACTGCAGATTATTTCTAGGAGATACGGTTTAGCTGTCTCGTTGGCTTTCAAGGCTCTATTGATTGCTGACGCTACCTCGTCTGGTTCTTCTATTCTCTCTGCCTTGATGCCAAGTGCGTTCGCTACTTTGGCTGTGCTCTGGGTCTCGCTGGAGGTTAGCTTGTATGTATATGGGCTGTGGCCTTCGCCCCAGAATCCGGGTCCGTAGCCCCCGAAGCCATCGTTGTTGATATGTATTAGAGTTATCCCCATCTCATACCGTACCAAGGTCTCCCAGTTACCCATCTGGTAACCTACTCCCGCGTCACCGGTAACACCGACAACCTGTCTATCAGGGTAAAGCAGTTTGGCTCCAAGGACCCCTGCTAGGCCATATCCCAGGGTTGTCACGTTTCCCCAGCCAAGAAACCCGTGAGGGATACGTGACTCATAGACGGTGCTTAACTGATCACGGGTGTTGCCTGATTCATGGGTGACGAAGCTGTTCTCCATATCTAGGACGTTCATTAGCTCAGCGTAGACCCTGTACGGGTTGACGGGGGTATCCTCTGAACACATTAATGGACCGTATTTGTCTTGTTTAACCAGTTTAGCGTCCATTATCTCCTTGATGAGTATTTCTCCATTTTTTGGTGTTCCCTGGTCCTCTAACTCGCTGATCAGCTGTCTTAGAACTAGTTTAGCGTCCCCCAGTATCGCGTAATCCACGGCGTATTCCCTGTTAAGGTCTTTTGGGTCGTTTGTTACCTGTATGATCTTCTTATTCAAGGCGTCTGGTATTACATGCATGAAGCCACTTGGCGTATACCCTACTCCTACTGTGAGTATTAGATCGGCTTTACGCATGAATCTTGTCGCAGGTTCTCCTCTCACACCGAGGCTTAATTCGTGGTCCTCGGGGAAGACACTCTTACCCTTCAACGTAGTTAATACCGGTAATTGAGCCAGTTCAGCGAATCTATGTAGCTCCTCGACAGCATCCGCGCTGAAGACTCCTTGGCCCACCCATAGAAGAGGGTGTTCCGCTTTCCTTAATGCTTTAACCGCCTTCTCAACATCACCCTTATCACCCATGCTTCTCCAACCCTTCACACAGGAATACGGATAATCGTCTACACTATACTCTCCTAGACCCCTAGGTATCTCCAGTAAGACGGGGCTAGGTCGTCCTGTTCTCAGCTCTGTGAAAGCCCTTCGCATGTACTCTGGTACACGTTCAGCCTTGTTGATGTATCCACTCCACTTGATTATGCTTTTGAAACCTTCTTGAATATTGTATCTCTCACGACCTAGGGAGTCTCTGGGTACCCCGTCTGTCAGACATAGTAGTGGCACGGAGTCCTCGTAGGCTTCCGCTAACGCTCCGTAAGCCATCTGGGTGCCCGCGGCGTTCAGTCCACCCATCACTGTGCATACTCCTAGTTGTTTCCCGTTGCTTAGACGGCTTATGGCGTCTGCCACTGAGACCGCGTAGCGTTCGTCTCTGACCATGAAGAGCTCTGGTGCTCCTTCTTCCCCGATGGCGTTGTTGATGTGGCTTGTGGGGAAGGTAGTGACATGTCTTATTCCCTCTTTTTCTAGTATGTTTACTAATCCCTTAACTGCTTTAATCAATAGAACTCACTATATATCTCAAGGTTTATAGATGGAAAAAACTATCGAACCCCTAGACTGCCGTTTTATAACCGAGGATAATATGTGAGAAAAATTTGTGAGGAACTAGGCCTACTTGTTTCAATAAAAGAGATGTGATTACATCTCACGTAGCCTTTTAATGCGGTCCTCGATCGGTGGATGGGTGCTGTACAGTGAGTCTAAAGCCGATTTATTGGGGTCACTGATGAATAGGTGGCTAACTGACTCGCTTACCTTCATCTTACCCATATTGCGCTTTGATATCTCTTCAAGGGCATCGGCCAAGCCATCAGGGTACCGTGTTAACTCTGCCGCTGACGCGTCCGCGAGGTATTCTCTTCTCCTGCTTACCGCTAGCTGCACTAGTCTGGTGGCTATGGGCGCGAAGATAGCTAATAAGAAGCCGACAAGAACTAGGACTAGGCCGATGTTGCCACTGTCCCGGTCTCTTCTCCTTCGTCCTCCCCACCAAAAGCTTCTGAGAATCATGTGGCTAAGTATACCGGCTAATCCAACCAGTACTGCCACTAGAGTCATGAACTGTACATCCCTGTTTTTGATGTGACTCATCTCGTGGGCGATAACGCCTTCCAGTTGGTCCCTGTCCAGTGTATCTATGAGTCCCTGGGTTACGGCGATGCTTGCGTGCTCAGGGTCTTTACCTGTGGCGTAGGCGTTCAGTTCGTTGCTGGGCATCACATATACGTCTGGTTTGGGTATTCCTGCGCCGATGGCCAGTGACTCAACTGTGTTGTTGAGGAATACGTATCGGGGACCTTCGGCGGGTTTGGCGTTAGTAGAACTCAATACGACCCTGTCGCCGTACTGGTAGCTGCTCCAGCTATAGATGAGGGTGATAATGACCCCCACGGGAACCATGATGTATACACTGGAAGGATCCCAGATGTAACTAATCGATACTATCAACGTGAAAAGAACAATGCTTACCACGATGGCTAGGATTATGCTATCCCGCTTGTTGCGGGCCTGCTCATCGTGGAAGCTGCGTCTCTCCATACTAGAACTCTACCTTGGGTACTTCTCTAGCCTCATCGGGTACTTCTAGGAACTCGTGCTTGTCTCTGCCGCCTGCGAACCATACGCCGGGTATGGTGGTTATCAGGTTGTTAAAGTCCAGCACGGATTCATTGTAGTACTGACGTGCATACGCGATCTTATTCTCGATTCCTTCTAGCTGCTCCTGTAGTAGCGTAAAGTTTTGACTAGCCTTCAGGTCTGGGTACGCCTCTGCTACCGCGAATAGTCTACCTAGGGCCTGTGATAGCGCGGCGTCGGCCTCTACTCTTGACTGCCTGCTTCCCTCGATCATTCCTGCTCGGGCTTCCGCGATCTTTTCGAATATTTCTCTCTCATGGGTCGCGTAGCCTTTGACTGTGTTGACGAGGTTGGGTACTAGGTCGTATCTTTTCTGTAGCTGTACGTCTATCTGGGCCCAGGCTTCCTCTATCCTGTTTTCGAGGGTCCTGATCCTGTTATAGTAGCTGATGTAGAATGCGACTAGGGCTCCACCGATTATGATGACTGCTCCAATTAGTGTCCATATCATTTAGTGTGATTCACCTATATTCATTGATTATTCACTGGTTATAAACAATATTCAGAATTATACCAAAATTCAGTCTAATTCAGGTTAATAAACGTAAATGTGGGTTCTACAGGTTTTGAAGTTTGAAGTAAACTATTTTTCGCTTCTTTTTCTTTGGCTCCAGTCTTAGCTCTTTGAGTTTACCGATCTCTCCTGTGCTTTTTACGTGGGTTCCCATGCAGAAGGTCTCTGAGTGGTCGCCTATCTTCACCATTCTAATATCTTTGACGGTGTGGGGAATTTTCTCTAGGAAGCCTTGTTTTCTTTTGTCTCCCTCTAAATCCAGTTCTTCCCTGTTGGTGTAATATATCTCGATGGGTACGTCTTCTTCTATTATTGTGTCGAATATCTTCCAGATCTGTTTCACTGTTTCTTGTGTTATTGGGCTTGGCTGGAAGTCTAGCTGAGTGAAGCTGCTGAATACTTTGGGTCCGCTTCCATGTGACTCGAATAACCCTGTTAATAGATGTTCGCCGCTGTGTAGTCTCATATACTTATAACGTGGCTCCCAGTCGATAACTCCGTGAACCTTGGCTCCCATTGATACATCTTTGTCTAGATAGTGGAAGACTTTGTCGCCTCTCTTCTTCACTTTAATAACCTTTACTTCTTCGCCGTCTACTATTAGTTTGCCTGTGTCACTGGGTTGTCCGCCTCCTTCGGGGTAGAAGGCTGTCTTGCTGAGTACTGCGAATCTGGGACCGGTCATGGTTATCTCTGCGTCGAATTCTTTGATGTAGCTATCATTCGTGTAAAGGAGTTTGCTGTCTACCATGATTGTTCACTGAAAACCGTGTGGGGCTTCTTATGAATCTTTCAGGTAGTGGGTTCTTTGACGAATAGGATGAATATGGCGGTGGCTGCTATTCCCAAGGTGAAGCTCGTGTAGAAGGGGGTCATGGGGTTCACATAGTCGTAAAGGTATCCGCCTAGCCATGTGCCTGGTAGGCTGAGTAACCCGATTAATGTTCCCATTAGTCCCATTATTCTGCCTCTTCGGTCTGATGGGATTATGTCTGCTACTAGGGCCTGCCATGCTGGTCCACCCATTATGCCCATGACTGTGCCGCCGAAGCCTTCACCTATTGATCCTGTTATTCTTGATAGGAGTATTCCCCAGAATCCTGTGCTCAGGGGGAACCCCAGCATCATTAAGGGTTGGAGTACTCGACTTACTATTATCACCGGTTTTCTTCCTATTCTATCGCTGAGTAATCCGCTGGGCACTGTTAGTATTGTGCTTACTAAGCTGGCTGCGGTGGTTATTACTCCCCACTGAGTGGCTGTCATGGCGAGTTTTTCCTCTACGTAGATGAACATGAAGCCTTGTGCTGTTCTCACTGCGAGGCTGCTTAAGGCGGCTACTATTATCAGGGTCCAGACTGTTCTGGGTACGCTTTTCAGTACCTCGATGTAGCCAGTTAAGTCAAATCTCGAACTTGTGGATGATGTGTCAACAATGTAGGTGTCCTCTAGGTATCTCCAGCGTAGGAATACGTTCAGCCAGGCTACTATTAGTGTTAATGTGATACAGAACCTTACCCCGGGTACGAAGCCTAATCGGTCTACTATCATCCCTCCTATGAGGGCTGTGAAAATCATGGGTGCCCACGTCATCATCCTGTAAACCCCGTAGCTTGCTGCTCTATTCTTCTGGGGCATTGATTCAGCTATCATGGCGTTTACTGCTGGCATCATCATACTGCTAACCTGTGTTAGTACCATGCCTGGTACAACCATGTACCATATCCTGAACGCGAGGTATATTACCGGACTCAGTGCTCTGAATACGCTGCTAAGAACGATAACCCTCTTTCTCCCCAGTTTATCCGCCAGTATCCCCCCGGGTAACTGGAGGATTAGTTGGCTGCTCTGCTCCAGCATGAATACGATTCCAAGCTGATACTTGGTGGCTCCTAGGGCTACGATGTATCTGCTCCAGTATGGCCACCAGAGGGTGGCGGTGAGCATGAATAGACTCTGTGTTAGGGTTATGACGAGAATGTTTCTGCTTCTGAAAATCTCCTTGATTATCTTTACTGTGTTCGCCATTGTTTATCCCTGGATATCCCAGCACATGGCGGTGAGGGTAAAAATGTTTCTAGGCTGGTGCTTTGTTTATTGATTGTTAATATGTTTTGTTTGGTTGCTTTACGTTTTGTTATGTGGGCTAGAGACGTGTACATTTAAATATTGTATTTTTTCGTCTTTTTACTGGTCTAGATGTATAGTGTTAAATTACATTGATTTGTAGCGCTATGAGGCTGTAACACTCAAATAATCCGTATCAGGTTATGGTTTATGGCTCGGCCTGAGACTAAAACAAACTGTAGCTGGCTTCGGTTCATAGACCTTGCACGTGGACTGGTGGTTCTCTATGACTTCTGTAGAACTTATGCGGTTGTGGAAAGAAGAAACTCAGGATCAATATTGCAGTATATCTAGGAGTTATGAAAATGAGGTATAAGCTCAGTCGAATAACATTTGTTATTATTCTAATAGCTACTTTAATGGTTACTGGCTTGAATATTATCTGTGACTCTGTTGTGGAAGCAGAGAAGCCCACTACAGATGGATGCCTTGGTTACTGGAACAGCGCCCACGTTGGTGGGGGGTATTCCCTTTTGGTAGGAAAGGGTGTTGATTCAAATAAATCCAGTCTCTTTAGCTTGTTCAACCAGGTAATAGGGGGTCTTGTAATTCCCTCTCCGGGTAAAAGTCTATCAAGCGAGGTAGATGATATCGAGTTACCCTTTGACGTTAATACGTTGATCAATGTTGTCTTGATGATTATGATGACCGTTGGGTTCACCTTTACCTTCATGATGGAGGGGTTCCCAAACTTTGCCCATACAAGCTACGCCGTCATAGGCGCTATGGTGTCTTTTTATCTCACCCGGTTCGCTAATTTTAACCCTTATAGTACGTGGCCATTCGCGGCCTTCGTGGGTGGGTTAATAGGTTTATTTTTGTACCTGGGTGTGGTTAATCCCATTAAACGACAGGGTGGCGCCAAAGAGGTAACTCTCACATTCACTTTTATCGTGATAGCTATGGTCTTACCCCAACTAGCGTATATCTTCAATTACTGGGCTCGTTATACAGGTGGATCCGCAGCTAGGGGTTATAATCTAAGCAGCTTTGACTTCAGTTATCGTGGTTTACCTGGGATCGCCATCACCAGTACAGCAACCTGTATTCTGCTTGTACTCTGGCTCAGACACTTCCTAACCCGTGATAAGACTGGCTTGAGCCTAAGAGCCGTCGCAGAGAACGAGGATCTGGCGGCTACCATTGGTATTAACACGGGGCGGGCTCACTGCGTTAGCTGGTTTATCAGCGGAGCATTATCGGCTCTGGTTGGCAGTATTATGACGATATATCGTGGCGTAGGTATCTCAGGGCCCGAGGGTTTGATAATTAATGTAATGTCCGGCGCTATACTGGGTGGTGTATATAGTGTCTACGGTGCGATTATCGGTGGCTTATTCGTTGCACTGGCCCAGGATATGTTGAAGAAGTTTTTCTATATCTTCTTCGGGTTGGCAATAGAGCGATGGCAGGGTCTTCTTCCCATGCTCTTCCTTGCTACCACTTTGTCTCTTTTCCCCCACGGTTTACTGGGGTCTCAGGGGCTTAGTGTTGAGAAAATAAGAATCGCCTATGATGATTTGATAAAAAGATTGAAAGCGTTATTCCAGTAGGCACTGCATCATGGCTTTACCGAAGTTAGCTCTACAGGCATCGCAGCGGATGCATGTTGCTTCCTTCTGCCCCTTTTTCAGGTTCTTTACCAGGGCTGGCTCCCGGATGAATGGTCTGCTCATGCTCACCATGTCTGTTAGATCCTCCGCTACTGCTTTCTTCATGGTCTCAAGTGTCTTGAATCCACTCACCAGCGCCATGGGCGTGGGCTTGATGGCTTCCCTTATCTTAACTCCGTGGCCAGCGAAATCCAGCTCAGGGTAATTAGGGTGCTTAGCTCTTTCTCTAAGCTCCTCTTTGCTACCTCTTCCCCCACCGCTTACCTCTATGAGATCGATTCCCTTTTCGGATAGTGTTTTGGCTACCTTTACTGCGTCCTCTACCGTGAAGCCCTCTGGGCTGAAGTCGTCACTGTTCATCTTGATGAGAACCGGGTTGTTTCCAAGTCGCCCCCTTACCTCATTATAGACTTCGTGGAGTAGTCTCATTCTTTTCTCCAGACTTCCTCCCCACTTGTCTTCACGTTTATTAACTCTCCTGCTCAGAAACTGGCTGATCAAGTATCCATGGGCTCCGTGAATTTGGACTCCATCGAATTCAGCTTGTAATGCTCTTTCAGCGGCGTCCCCGAATCCCCTGATTATGGATTGTATCTCGTCTTCTGTCATCTTTCTGGCTGTCCAGTCGGCCTCATTGTACTTGCTGGGGCCTGCTCTGTCTGGTTGATGGACGACGCCGGCGTGGTTTAGCTGAGCCACTATGTGGCCACCATGTTTATGGACTGCTTCTGTTAGCTTCTTGAGCATGGGTATATGCTTATCATGGCTTATCCCAGCCATGCCTGAGTGGGCTTTACCTTTGTCCAGTACATACAGGTGGCCTTTCACGATGAGCCCCGTTTCTCCTTTGCTCATGCGCTCATAATGCTTGATGATGATATTGTTGATTATTCCATCTTCGTCAGCGTAGGCGCTTGTTGTTGCGCTTCTCATGAATCGGTTGCGTACAAGTAGGTCCCTGATCTGGTAAGGTTCGAATAATGTACTCATACTCAGATGAGTTATACGAGGATTAATAATTGTAAGTATTTTAACCATAGAGAACCAAGTTTACTTGATAAGATTGAAACTGGAACAAGGAGAGCAGAAATACTTCTTCAAAGCCGGGGACCAGTGGTGTTACCTGTGGACCCCGGAGGAGTTCAAACTCTCTACACCTGCCCCAGTTGTGATACATCATCATGGAGCAGGCGGGTATGTGAGGGAAAACGAGGCGGATTGGATTGATACGGAGTCAAAAGCTGATTATTTACGAGCGGTTATGAGTGAATCAGGTGCAGTGATCGCTGGCTCTCATGCCTGTGCTGATCACTGGGTAATAGTTGTGCTGTTGAGGCCAATGCTGCTCTTCTGGCTTTTCTAGATGACTTGCTGGGTCTGGATACTGGGCGACTGGGTTTAATGGGTGGAGGCTTAGGGGGTGCTCTTGTCTGGAACTCTGTGTTGGGTCCTTTCGCTGGAAGGGTGAGGGCTGTGGCGGTAATGCAGGCCGTAGTGAACTTATCCGCTGTTATCAGGGAGAAAAAGTTTAAGGCACCCTGTTTGAAGGCGTATGGTATACCCGAGGACACCGATGATAAGAAAGCCATCAACCTCATAATAGACCATGACCCCATGACTAAGCTAAAAACCCTAGAGAAAGGAACCAAGCTACCTTTTACAGCCATTTACCATGGCTCCCGGGATGAGAATATACCAGCGGAGACCAATGCAATACCCTTGGCCAAGGCTTTACGTGAGGCGGGTGGATCTGTAAACTTGGAGTTATTTGAGGGTGTGGAGCATAATACATATGCTATGGGGGCGCCTATGGAGAAGCTATTGAGAAACTTTTTCTCTATTTTATAGCTCTTATCTTATTTATAGTATAAACACATAGTATTAAACTAATGTCATCTAGAATCTTAGTTATTGGTGGTGTAGCCACTGGTCCCAAGGCGGCTGCTAGGCTTAGGAGGCTGGACCCGGATTCGGAGATCACTGTCGTTGAACGCCAGGAGCTAATCAGTTACGCTGGGTGTGGTATGCCCTACTATATTGAGGATATAATAAAGAATTATGAGGATCTTCTGGGTGGAGACATCATTCGGGACACCGAGTATTTTAAGCATCAGAAAGGCTTCACCGTGCTGGACAGGACCGAGGCCAAGAAGATAAACCGGGATAAGAAAACTGTTACCGTAGAGGATCTGCGTACAGGTGAGACCGGTGAGCTCTCTTATGATAAACTGGTGCTGGCCACCGGCGCCAGTCCCTTTGTGCCGCGAATGGAGGGAACCGACCTCAACGGTGTGTATAGATTGTATAATCCTCAGCAGGCGAAGGCTATAAAGAAACACGTGGAGAAGGATTGCGGTAAAGTTGTGGTTGTTGGAGGTGGTCTCATTGGCATCGAGACCTGTGGGGCTTTTGTGGCTCAGTCATGTAAGACTACGGTTGTGGAGATGATGCCTACATTGGTGCCTAACTTGTTGGATGCGGAGATGTCGTTGCTCTTGGAAAACTATCTGAGATCCAGGGGGGTGAATGTGGTGAAAGGCAGCCCGGTGGCCAAGATCATAGGTGATGGTGATGGGGGTGTTGCTGGGGTTGAGACCGCAGACGGTAGGATTGTAGAGACTGATCTCGTGATAATCGCCATAGGGGTAAGACCTAACACGGAGCTGGCTGTTGAAGCAGGGTTGGAATTAGGTCCTACCCGTGCCATAGCCGTGGATGAGTATCTCCGCACCAGTGATCCTGATATCTACGCTGGCGGCGATTGCGTTGAATGTACTCATATATTAACAGGTGAGAAGGTCTACGCTCCATTGGGAAGTACAGCCAACAAACATGGAAGGGTTATCGGGGATAACATCGCTGGCTTTGAGACAAAGTTCCCCGGTGTATGTGGTACGGCTGTCTTCAGGGTTCTGGACTGGAACTGTGGAACCACTGGTTTAACGGAGGAAAAGGCGAGGAGCTTGGGCTATGATGTGGTCACGGTGATAACACCACGCTATGACTTCGCTAGCTATATTCCCGGGTCTGAGTACACTATCCTAAAGTTAATCGCTGATAGGGGCTCCTGTAAGGTTCTCGGGTGTCAGGTGGTGGGTCCGGGTGAGGGGATAAAACGCATAGATGTAATCGCAACTGCTCTCAAATTCGGTTCAAACCTGAAGGGGGTGGCTGATATTGATTTGGGGTATGCTCCTGCTTATAGTACCTCCATTGACGCCATCGCTCACGCGGCTAACGTGGCCCGTAACAAGGTACAGGGGGTAGCTCACGGTGTTACTCCCATAGAGTTGAAGGAGAAGCTGGATAGCGGCGAGGATTTTGTATTGCTGGATATCAGGCGCCGAGAGGAGTATAGGGAGTATAGTTTCAAGGATCCCCGTACCGTGAATATACCACTGGATGAACTAGAGGAGAGACTTGATGAGTTATCGGGTGACAGGGCGATTATTACCTTCTGCGTCATAGGGGTGAGGGCTTATATCGCTGAGCGGAGGCTACGGGCATTGGGTTATGAAAATGTCAGGTTCCTTGATGGATGCCTTACGGCTTGGCCTTTCCCTGATTACCTCAGGTAACTAGTTCGTTTCTTATTTTTTCAGCGATCTCTTCATAGTATTCTTTTTTCCGTTCCTTGGTTCTTTCTTGTGGGTTGAATAACCGTTTTCCATTCTTGGTGGGTCGGGGTATGATGTGGATGTGTACGTGGGGTATTATCTGCCCAGCGTTGGGGCCATTGTTTATGGCGATGTTGCTGTCACTTGTGTCCATGGCGCGTTGTATAGCTGGCACTATCTCTACTAGGCTCTTCATGAGGGCTTCAGCTGAACTCGGTGATAGATCTTCTATGTACTGGGTGTGCTCCCGGGGGATGAGTAAGGTGTGGTCGTCCTCCACCGGGTTCTTTTCTAGGAATGCCAGTGTGTGCTCATCATAGTATACCTTGTAGCTGGGTATCTCATCGTCAAGTATCCTGCAGAATCTGCAGCTCATGTTTATTCATCCGGTCTCTTGGCTTTTAACGCGTTATGTGGGCATAGCTCGACGCAGCAGAAGCACTGTATGCATTCCTCCATGTTGAAGATGGGGGTATCCTGTACTGTGATGGCCCCGGCTGGGCATATCTTCTCGCAGACGCCGCAGGCTTTACAGAGGTCTTCATCGCAGTGGATGGGCATACGTATCTTGACGAAGGTCTCGCCGTCGCTGTGGATCTGGGGCTTCTTGAAGACTCTTGTAACTTTTTCAATTGGTTCACCAAGTATCTGGATGTCTTCCACGCTGGATGGGCCGATGCCTCTCGCCCTGGCTAGGTGGTTGGTGCCCACCTCCTTCTGGGGATCCCACCCCATTAACGCTGATGCCACTAGGTCTACTGCCACCGCGTCTTCTCCGGCTATTATGAGGCCCATGGGTACTGGTATGCCTCCTCCTGGGCCTTCTCCCTCCATGGCGATGTGGGCGTCAACTATGTTGAGTCTTATCTGGGGCTTGATAGCCTGGTAGAGATCTAGTAGGAGGTGGCTGAAGGCTTGGGGGTCGTTGCCTACGCTGACGTGGTGGTGGGCTTTGATGCCTCCCTGCTGGAGGCCGAAGAGGTTTTTCACTGCACAGGTGAGGGTGGTTAATGCGTGGGTCTTGAGTTTGGGGATGTTGATTACCGGGTGCTTGGTGGCTGTCTCTGGGAAATGGAAGGTGCTCTGTATTTCTCCGTTGGTTCTTAGCTCCACAGGGTGGTCTCGGTCCAGTACCCTGACCTCTATTCCTGCTTCGCCGCAGATCTCTTCCACGTTATGGGCCTCGTATACCCTCTCGGGTCTCGTGTAGCTCGCGGTGGCTGGGCACTCACCCAGTATTATGCTGTTACCCTGGTTTTTGAGCATCTCTGCTATCTTGATTACTATTCGGAGGTCTGTTGTGCATCCTGTCTCAGGTTGCTTGGTGTTGAAGAGATTGGGTTTGAGTAACACTATCTCACCGGGGGTTATGAACTGGTTTATACCCCCGAGGAGATTTATGGCCCGTTTCACTGCGTTCTCTATGCCTTGGTTTGTCTTTGTGATCGCTACGCGGGTCTTCATAAATATATTTCTGAGGTGGTTTTTGATAAGGTTAGACTATTTGAGGCTTTGTTTTAGCTGCTCTTGTCTGTGGCTGGGTCTTGAGTATGTCTCTCATGTTTACTGTGCCCACTAGTTCCTTGTCTACCACGGGTAAGGTGTATTGGTCTGTCTCGGTCATGATGGTTAAAGCGTCTTCCAGGCTGGTGTTGGGTCTAGCCAGTATGACGTTGGGATTGGTTATCTCCCCTATCGGTATCTGGTTTGGTCTAAATCCCTCCGTGTATGTGTACCGTAAAACGTTTTGGAGATCTACCGTTCCCTTGATCTCATCCCCATCCAGTACTATGATGGCTTCGTGTCCGCTCTGTATCATACTTCGCACCGCCTTTGTGACGCTGGTCTCGGCGTCCACAACAGGGGGCTTGTCCTTCATGGCGTGTCTTACTTTGAGTATCATAGCCTCACCTCAAAGTCCATCTCCTGAAAGAGTTCCTTGTACCTGTTTCTGATGGTTACCTCGGTTATCTGGGCTGTTTTGGCTATGTCGCCTTGGGTTCTGTCCTCCATACTCAGTTTGCATGCTATGTACAGGCTGGCTGCGGTGATGCCCTCGGGGGCTCTGCCGATGGTGAGCTTTTTCTCCGCGGCTTCTTCCATGATTTTTTGGCACAGTTGCTCAGTTTTCCCGCTGAGCCGTAGCTGGTTTACGTATTTTGCGATGAGGTTATCCTTGTCTACTTGAGGTACCTCTGGGTCCAGTTGCTTGTAGAGGTGACGGTAGTTGCGTGCAGCTTCTTTACGGGTTATGGTTGCTGCTTTGGCTACGTCTTCCAGGCTTCTTATTACGTGGCATTGCCTGCAGGCCATGTAGAGGGATGATGCTACCACGGATTGAATGGTGCGGCCCCTGATTAGGCCGTTTTTAACTGCTCTGCGGTAGATCACGGCGGCTGTCTTGCTCACGTTATCGGGGAGGGTGAGCTCATCGGAGATTCTGGTCATCTCGCTGAGGGCTTGGGTGAGGTTTCTTTGAACGCTGTCGCTGGCTGATGTTCGGCGTTGCCATTTTCTGAGCCTGTATTGGCGTTTCTGCTCGTCTTGTGTGAGGCGTCTGCCTGTTGCGTCTTGGCTCTTCCAGCTTATGGTGGTGCTGAGGCCCTTGTCGTGGATTAGGGGTGTGAGGGGTGCTCCCACTCTGGTGAGGTTTCGGCTCTGCTCTAGGTTGAATGCTCTCCACTCGGGGCCCCGGTCGAGGGGTATATCGTTTAGGACTGTGCCGCAGTTTCTGCAGATCTGTTCTCCTGTGGCTGTGTCTGTGATTATATCTGAGTTGCCGCATTCGCATTGGAGTTTTAGAGCCATTTTATCCACTTTTATTATGTTTTCTGGTTCTATGGTTATTATTCACTTGTATGTGGTGGTTGGCTACACTTCTTGTGTTGTGCGGTGGGTGAACTGGGGTGGTTTTGCCGTGTTTTTGATTATTATTTATAACATATTATGAGGTATGAGTTGTAGAAAATGAGTGACTCTGAGCCGATTGATGAATTAACCGATAAACTTGGTATTGATGATACTGATACGCGGCGGGAGGCCCGTTGGGAGCTGGTGGATAGGGGGGAGAATGCGGTAGAACCCTTGATAGAGGAGCTTGAAGCTGACGATCTTAAGACCAAGAAGGATGCGGCGTGGGTCTTGGGTAAGGTGGAGGATCCTCGTGCCATTGAGCCCTTGGTGGAGTTGTTCGGGGATGACTCTGTGTCTGTGCGTAAGAAGGCTGCCCGTGCTTTACTGAAGATAGGTGAGGAGGCGTTGCCGGCAATGGTTGAGCAGGCTCGTAGTGATGATCCACGGCGCCAGAAGATAGCTCTCTGGTTCTTACCTGATTTTGAGGATGATAGTATCGGTGATGTTCTCTTTGAGGTATTGGATTCGGAGGATACCTTGGTTCGCAGGAACGCTGTCCGGGCGATGGGGCTGCTGGATGTGGATGATGCAGTGGATCATCTTCTGGATGCCATTAAGGATGATGACTGGAGGGTTCGCCAGTGGGCAGCTTACTCCTTGGGTTTGATTAGTCGCAAGACTGGGGCTACACGTGCTTTGCTCAGGGCTGTGAATGATGAGTCAGTGCATGTCCAGTACGCTGCTATCGTGGCGCTGGGGGATAATGGGCGTAAGAGCGCGTTGAGCAGGTTGTTCACCAAGCTGCGTGGAGACGATATGATACTTAAGGTGGCTGCAGTCAAGGCGCTGGGTAATATTGGTTCACGTAAGGCGGTGAAGCCTTTAATCGAGTTGTATGAGTCGGGTGATGATTATATCAGGAGCGAGGTGGTGCTGGCTCTTGGGCGTATCGGTGGGGCGAGGGAGATCTATGATGTTTTGGTTGAGGCTGCAGAGAGTGAGGCGGTTCATGATGCGGCTATTCATGCTTTGGGGTTGTTGGATACTAAGCGGGCTAGGAAGCTTATCGAGAAGTTTGATGAGTGATAGACTGGGAAGGAAGTTGGGTGACTTCTATGGATGGTTTCCCAGTCTATCACCCTTTATTGAACGGCATTTTATTTAAATCTTAGAAGTTTTGGGGAAGACTAATACTTGTCTATTGTATTGGTATTGTTAGGTGGGTTGTTGTCTTCTTTTGAGGTGGAGCAGAGTTTTAGGAACATTGTCAGGTTTTACAGCAAAGAGCTGTATATGATATCTGACGGGTACAAGGCTTCACGGTTTTTCAGTGATCCTCAGAGGCGTAAACTCAGGAAGATCGGTGTGCTTGAGAAGGTGTATGTTCACCGTGGCTGTAGGCTGCGTCTCAGTGATAAGGCTAAGAGTGTGCTCTCAGGTATCGGTAGCATGCCTGATGGTAGAATCTAGTTCTTAATTGTAAATAAAAAGGGATTAAAGGTTGGTTTTTCAGTCGCTCTGGTCTAGTAGTTGCTCTGTTGAGAATTCGTCGCTCCACTCGAAGCCAGTTGTGTTTTCTGCGTCGATTAAGAAGTTGGGTTCCGCTGGTGTGGGGCTTCGTATGGTGATGGTCCAGCTGTCTACTGTGTACTTCATCACTGCTTCTTTCACGTTGATCTCTGGTGTGATATCTGTGGCTGTCCATTCTGTTGTGGTCAGGTTCTCTGCCTCGGGGTAGTTTTCAGTTAGGTGGTTTATTGTGATCTCTAGTATTTTCTCTGGTGGTAGTTGTTCACGGACCTCGAAGGGTACTTGGTGTAGTTCATCCCATGTCTCATCGATTACTGCGCTGATTACTTGGTTGTCCTCTACTGTGATTATTGCCATGTGTGGTGTGAGTACCTGTGCTAGCATCAAGCCGGTTCTGTCACCGTAGCCCGGGTGTCTGCACTCAAAGCCGATGAATAATATGTATCTCTTGTTTTCACCTGTGGCTGTGTCTAGTGTGGGCATGGATATTGTTGCCTCGGTTCTTGACGCGTTTAATATCAAGGATTCTTCTACTCCGTCGTAGCTGAATGTGGGTGCTGTTCTGAGCCAATTTAGGGCTGTTTCATGTGCCTCTTCTACTTCTGTGGTGTTGGATTGGAATTCATCTGTTAGTTCATTGTATTTTCCATCGTTAATGGCTGAGATGATTTTCCCGTCTCTTATCTTGATTACCAGTGTGTGGTTGGTTAGTACCTGTAGTAGCATCTGGTCTTTCCTGTCACCGTATCCGCTGTGGCGGCTGGTGTATGTGTGGGTGACTGTCCAGATATCCCCGTTTTGTTCCACCTCTACCCTCTCTATTGAGCCGGGTATGCCGTCGTATCTGTAGGTGGGGGACTCCATCAGGAAATCGGTGGCCAGTTGTACTGCGTGGTCTTCGCTGAAGGCGGTGGCGTTTACTCCGTTCATGTATGTTATTGCTGGGACTAGGCTGAGTAGTGCGACTGCTATGATTGTTATAGTTGTTCTCTTCATCTGTGTTCGGGGTATAGAATGTGGTGTCTATTATATTCCCAAGGATTAGAACAGGTGTTCGATGCAGTAGAACAGGGATGATTTTGCTGGATGTTCATGTGTTGAGTTTTTTGTTGTTCTGTGATGGGTGGGATGGTTTATGTTTGACGTCCCGTGTTTATGAGATATGTTTAGTCTAGTTGCTCAGGAGTTTCTCAAGGATCCCACGACTTCTTTTCTCGTCGGTTTGATATTGTTCGCTGTCCTTGGTTGGGGTGTACGGACTTATCTGGCTTCACGTAAAGAAGAGTAAGTAGGGTACCGGCCTATTTGGGGTGGGTGTACTGGTCGAGTGTTTTCTCGTTGTAAGATGTATGTGTTTAGGGTTAAGCTGGACAGTATTCTCTGTCTTTGACCACAAGTACGGGTACTGTACAGGTGTCTACTATTTGTTTGGCGACGCTGCCCAGCACCCAGCTGAGTACTCTTCCCTGTCCTCGGTGCCCTATGACTATGAGGTCTGTGTCCTGGCTGGCTTCCTTTATGATGGTTGCTGGTCTCCCTATCTCTATCTCGGCGGAGATTTTTAGGCCCGGGTATTCCTCTTTGAGTCGTTTCATGTTTTTTCGGTGTATCTTCTCGTAGTTTTCTTCCTGTATTTCCATGTGTTTGGCGTGGTAGGCTTGGGCTGAGCCGGCTGCGTATAGTTTGGGCAGGGGTTCTACTGCGCTTACTATCTTGAGATCGGCGTTGTTCTGGTCCGCTAGGTGGGCGGCGTAGTCCAGTGCCTGTATGCTAACATCGCTGCCGTCTACTGCGGCTAGTATCTTTTTGAACATGGGTTAATGTGGGTGTGGTGGTTTTTAAACGGTTATTCCGGGGCCATTTCCTCGTCTTTTACTATGAGGACTGGTATCCGGCTTGTGTCTACCACAGTCTCAGCGACGCTGCCCAGCACCCAGCTGAGTACTCCTCCGCGGCCTCTATGACCCATTATGATGAGGTCTTTGTTTTTGCTCTGCTCTTGGATGACTGTTGCTGCTCTGCCGTCTATTACCTTTGCCGTGATCTCTAGATCTGGGTGTTTTTCCCGTAGCTTGGTTATCTGTGTTTCTTGGGTTTCTTTGAGGCTCTCGTGGAGGTCTTGCTGGTAATTACCCATGTAGGCGGGGGCTCCTCTTCCGGCTTGGGCGGCTAGGGGTGGTAGAGGTTCGGCTGCGCTGATGATGTGTAGCTCTGCATTGTTTTGTTCCGCTAGTTTGGCTGCTAGTTTTAGTGCTTTTAGGCTTGTGTCGCTGCCGTCTATTGGTGCGAGTATGTTATTGAACATGGTTATTTGTGTGGAGTCATTATATTTACAGCTTAGCACTTGTTCATTTGTTTTGTTTAGTTATATAACTGACTGTTGGTGGAAGTTTACGTGTTTTGTATAGTGTTATGTTTTTTCGGGTTAGGTGGCTAGGGTTGCGTTTTTACATAGAATAGGTGCCTCTGTTGGGTTGAATAGGTGCCTTTTTTGTGTGTAAGTTTTTCTGAACAGGGCTGTTTCCTGTCTCTATTTGGGGAATAGGGCTGTTCACGTGTTTAGCTCGGGGTACCCCCTGATGTTTCGGGGGATCCTCTCTGGTTGTGGACCTGTGTTGGGTTTCAGTGTTGTTTGGACGGGGTTTCTGCATCTTTTCCTATTCTGAACGAGGGTGTTCCCTGTCTCCTCTCGCTGTCTCGGGCTGTTTTGTGGGTTTCACCCTTGGTGCCCTCTAGGAGTGTCTGTGTAGCTGGATCTTTTTTGCTGATGGGCACATTTATCCCGGAGTTT
>CAZLHA010000008.1:0-32783 GCA_964559155.1 uncultured Candidatus Bathyarchaeia archaeon
GGTGGTGGACAACCTAACGTCGTGCCAGACTACGCTCGATCATGGTACTACATCAGGGCCCCAGAGAGGTCACAGGTAGACACCATCTATGAACGTATCAACAAGATCGCAGAAGGCGCAGCCATGATGACCGAGACCGAGTTAAAGATCGATCTCATCGCAGCAATCTACAACAAGATACCCAGTAAGACTCTCAGTGAATTAGTGACCTCTAACATGCGGGAGATAGGTCACCCCGGGTGGACAGATGAGGAGCTTGAGTTCGCAGCGAAGATAGCCGAGACAATCGACACAGAGGATAAAATGAACAGTCTCCGCAAATACGGTGTGCCGGAAGCAGAAAAGTACCGTGACGTGAACCTTATGACGGATATACTGGACGCGTGGAACGAGGGTGAGGTCAGCAAGGGGAGCACGGATGTCAGTGATGTTAGCTGGGTGACACCGACCATGGAGTTCGGAACCGCCTGCAATATACTTGGTGCACCCGGCCATGACTGGAGATTCACCGCCGTAAGCGGTATGAGCATCGGTCACAAGAGCCTCATATTCGCCGCCAAGACAATGGCAGCAAGCGCCCTAGACCTATTCACAGACCCAGAACTCTTGGAAGAGGCCAAGAAGGAGCATGAGGAACGATTAGCCGGTAGGGAATACGAGTGCGCTATACCCGAGGACGTGGAGCCTCCGTTGGAGATCGCTGAGGAAGCTTGGCAGAAGCTAAAAGGTAAACAATAATTCTTTTTCTTATTTACTATTTTTAATCAGTTATAGGGAATTCAGGGGTAATATGTCTCATTATTATCACCCAGGTATTCATTAACAGTATACCATAAGTCTCGACAGCAGCGATAGACGGCCATGGTATTAGAACCGCACCTAGGGGACCAAGGGTACTCAATAATAGGAAGACCCAGGACTCACGTCTCCATCTCCTCTCCTGGATTAATGCCAGTCCCCAGACGAGTATGGATAGGTCCCCCTGTATGAAGAACCAATAAGAGACGAAGGTATGATGCCTTGTTCCCTCGGGAAAACACCCGATAAGGATAAGGAAGACTCCTGTTATCATCATGAAAGCACCCCCAACCGAGCCCCGCTTATTGAATGAGACATAAACTAGGTATAATCCATACAGTAGTACAAGTAATCCATTCAGCATCATACCATAGTTGAATATCCATGGATCATTCGCAGCTGGGTTACCCAGATCACTGAAAGCGTTCTCAGTGAAAACAAACCAGCTGTTTCGTGAGATAGCTAAAAAGATAATTAGCCAACCTCCAAGGAACCCTAGTAGACCCGTGTGCCGTAGATACTTAACCTTGGACATGTTATTTCCTTTACTTTATTCGTTTAAACTTCTGTATTCTGCTTCCCTCCAACGTCTCTCCCACGTAGAGGTCACCCTGACTGTCCAATGTGGCGCAGTGGGGGTTCATGAATAACCCCGGCTCCAGAGTCTTTGCTCCTCCCCAACGTAGCAATAGCTCTCCCTCCTGTGTTAGGATACTGAATCTCTGCTGGAGCTCCGAGACATATATTAACCCATCATCATCGATGGTTACGCTGCAAGGCTGCCGGAATCCCCTCCACTCATCTATATACTCGCCACCCGGTGTGAATATCTGAATCCGGTGATTCTGACGATCCGCGATAAACACCCGTCCGTCCTCGGCTATGCATACATCGTGGCATATATCGAACTCCCCCGAGCCATCCCCGTGACTCCCCCAGGACTGAAGTAACTCTCCTTCCGGCGAGTATCTGTGCACCCGGGCGTTACCGTAGCCATCCGAGACATATACCTCACCTGTTGGAGCAACATCCACATCCGTTGGCCTATTGAATGGCTCCCCGTCCACACCGGGCTCTCCCTTATTGCCCCAGACTTCAATGAGCTCACCGTCGAGAGTATACTTGGATACCGTGTGCTCACTGTAGTCAGCTACGTAGGCTATATTTCCCTCTATATGGAGTCCGTGGCTTGAGCTCATCCCTCCTTCACCCCATGAGTCTAGGAACTCTCCCCTAGCATTGAATATGGTCACAGGGTGCTCTCCCCTGTTCAAGACATATACATTATCCTCCCTATCCACATCCACGCCTATAACATGACCAAAACTCCACCCATCAGGGAGCTCACCCCATCCATCCACCAACTTAAATCCAATATCACGAGAACATATCAACATAGAATCACAGATACAAGATACTTTGATAAAACATTGCATCCGCTTAGGAGCGCCTATATTTTTTACATGCATGATGATATTCATATCACATGCTTAAAGACAAGATATGGAACTGGATTGAAGAGCATAAAGATGAATTCACAGAAGTAGCGGACAAGGTCTGGCACTACGCCGAGTTAGGCCTAGTGGAGACCCAATCAAGCAAGCTAATAGCCGAGAAGCTGCGGGAACACGGCTTCGATGTAGAGCACGGAGTATCCGGAATGCCCACCGCCATCGTAGCAGAGTGGGGGCGGGGTAAACCCATCATAGGATTCCAGGGCGAATACGACGCCCTCCCAGGTATCAGCAACAAGGTGAAACCCGAGCAGGATCCGCTAGTGTCCGGTGCACCGAGACATGGATGCGGCCACAACGTACACGGAGCCACAGCACTCGCCGTAGTAATAGGTCTACGATACTTATTGGAAGAAGAGGATTTATCGGGTACTGTTCGTTTTTACGGTACTCCAGCGGAGGAAAACTATGGCGGCAAAGTATTCATGGCCCGGGATGGATACTATGATGACTTAGATGCCTGCTTGAGCCACCACCCAAGCAGCATGAACACAGCCAGCCTCAGAAGCAGCAATGCTGTGAATGGAGTCAAGTTTATCTATCGTGGTAAGACGGCTCACGCTGCCGGTAACCCCGAGATGGGGCGCAGTTCTTTGGATGCCATCGAGTTGATGAACATCGGTGTGAACTATTTACGGGAGCATATCATCGAGGATGCACGCATCCACTACGTCATTGAGGAGGGTGGTGGACAACCTAACGTTGTGCCAGACTACGCTCGATCATGGTACTACATCAGGGCCCCTGAGCGCACACAACTAGATCCCATCTATGAACGCATCAAGAAAATAGCGCAGGGTGCCGCATTGATGACTGAGACAGAGTTGGAGATCCAGTTCATAGATGCATTATACAATATAGTTCCCAACAAGACCATCGCCGAGTTGGTGGTGGAGAATATGCGGGGGATAGGTGGACCAGAGTGGAGCGAGGAGGAGTTAGAGTTCGCAGAAGAGATAGGATCTAACTTTGACAAAGAGCATAAGATGGATACATTGAGAAAACTCAAGATTCCTAATCCGGAAAAGTACCGTGATGTGGATCTAATGACAGATATCATTGACCCCATAGGAGAGGGTGAGACCAGCGCCGGAAGCAGTGACGTGGGAGACATCTCATGGATAACCCCCACCGTAGAGTTCGGTACCGCGTGCAATGTACTGGGTGCCCCAGGACATAGTTGGGCTTTCGTCGCATGCGCTGGCTCAAGCATAGGTCACAAGAGCCTTGTATTTGCAGCCAAGACCATGGCAGGAGCCGCAGTCGAGTTGTTCACCGATGAGGAGCTACGTGAGAAAGCTAAGGAGGAGCACAAGGAACGACTGAAGGGCAGAACCTATGAGACTCCGTTACCTGAGGGCGTTGATGTACCCCTAGAGATGGCTGAGGAGAACTGGGAGAAGGTTCCCAAACAATAATCTCCCCTATTTCCAGACCTTTTTAACTAGTCTTAACCCATTTTCTCCAATTACTTTCTGTATCTCTGTGTTGCTGTAACCATTTTTTATCATCCAACGGCATACATTCTGTAGACACTCGCTTGGGTTTTCCATCCCCCGCACATATTTAAGCTCCTTAAGCTGTTCAACATTCATATCTATTCCCAGGTACTTACTCACTTTTTCTTTACTGGGTCTATGATAGTGTCCCAGTCCCAGCTTTCCACTGTTCTCTATGTTGGTGAGATATAATCCAACGTGGTCCCCATAGTTACTGTCCGGTCCACAGCCCACATGGTTTATTCCTATCAGATCTATGCAATACTCGATATGCTCCATGTAGCTATCTATACTGTGGAGTGGATGTTTCTCGGTTGTTGTAAGATTGGGGGCCGCCTCTATCGCCATGGCTCCCTCATTTTCTCCCAGTGCCTGTATGACCTCGTCGGGGAACATCCTAGTGGTGGGTGTGAGTTCTCTAACTCCTGCGTGGCTTATTATGATGGGATCTTTGCTGAGCTCGATGGTTTCAAGTGCTGTCTGGTCACTGGTGTGGCTCACATCCACTAGGAAGCCCAGTTTATTCATACGCACTAGCGCATCGTAGCCGAAATCAGTTAAACCTGAATCCATGTGCTCCTTTAGTCCACTCCCCAACATATTTGATTCACTGTAGTTTATCCCAATGCTTCTTACCCCAAGCCCATATAGGATATCCAGTCGATCCACTTCGTTCTCGATGCAGCTGGCTGACTCCAATACTGCCACCCATGCAATCTTTCCTTTTTCGTGAGCATATTCTATATCCGATGCTTTCTTGCAGTGAATAATCATCTCCTGGTGGGCTATATCGCATAATCTCATGCCAAGGTCGTGTATGGTGCTGTTCCAGTCCCAACCATGTTTTGTGTTAATGAAACTGGATCCATCCATCATATTATCGAAAACACAGTCCAACCCTGACTGGGCTAACGCCTCGTATGCGATAAAATTACGTCCCTCACGGTCCATAGCCCTGATCTGGTGTGGGTCCTCCGGGCTTATGTCCGGGTGGGCGTGGAGATCCATGATCACGGATTTCTCCACTAGTTCCATGAATCGTTCCTCCTCGGTCTTGCTCAGGGGTACTGGTTCCCACCATTCCTTTTTTACTGCTTCCCGTAGCTTGAACTCACGGTAATCTCTACCTGGTTCAAGGTACTGGTATGCCCTGTATCCTTCATATTGTTTGTTTCTTCCCAATGTAATCAATTGAAAAACTGTTTAGGGATATTTAACAGGAATCTTTTATACCCCCCATCGTTCTGGTTTTTCTGGTAGAAATGACTGATGTAAAAATAACAGTAATCGCGAAGTTAAAACCAGGCGATGTATTCGATGAACTGGCAGCGGAAGATGTCGACGCTGTATGTGAAGCAGTAGAGATGGATAAGACCTATCTCAGCAAGGACTTAAAGATGCCTGATGGGTTTTGCTCCTGGGCGTGGGCAGACATACAGAGAGACGTAGCCCACCTAGCCCTCGGTGGGGACTTCAGATGGATCAACAAACCTGGCAGTATGGTAAGCTGCTGCACCGATGGTCTAAGACCCGTTGTATTCAAACTGGAACGCGTAGAGTAAAACACCTCTCGGGTATGGAAAAATCAGAAACATTTTCCTTCCATTTAAAATCCTATATTTTGAGTTTTTATTAATAATCCAAAAAAGTATATCTGGCATCCATACCGCCGGGATAGTGGGTTTTTATACGTACTAATACAGGGTAATTTAATTGATCTTAAATTATAAAACAAAATAACCCTTCTTTAGCTAAAAGAATCCCTAAATCACCTCTAATCTGTTTCAGATTACTAAAAAACGGGTGGTTAAGAAACTTTTAGAGCTGATAGCCCCGGATAATCGGCTTCTGCAGCGACTTGGCGTATTCTGCGCTATTAAGTATGCTACCTAGACTCACACCCACCAGGTTCCTAATGGGATACGCTTTAACCGTATACATATCATGTAGATAATTATCGTACTCTAGTAACTTACCCATCACCCGTTTACTCAACGCGTCCAGTTTCTCACTACCACCAACCTCCAGCTCAGCCTCAAAAGTCCGTATCAAACCCCCAAGGTAGAACATCCTGTAAAGATCATCCCTTCCCTCTACACCTATCTTCTCAGCCACGGTGGCCTGCTTTTTCTTTATCTTCTCGGGGAAACTGAAGGGTGGGTTGGTCACGTTAGTGTATCGCTCTATGATGGGTTTCATCCAGTTATCCATCATCACCTTGAACGGGGTTTCCTTCTCCAGATGTGGTAAAGCCTCGTTCCAGACATCAAGCATAAAGTTATTCACCTCATCCGCCCGATCCTTAGCGTATAACAGACTGTCACCCAGTTTCTGGTCAAGGGGTGTATCATCCCACATACGGGGATCATACCATATGCAGCATTCTGGTATCATCATAAACACGTTGGGGTTCAAGACCTGGGCATATTCATATATGTAACACCCCTTAATGGGTTCAATTTTCCTGTTCCCAGCGTTCCACTGTTCAACCCATACCCTAGCGGGTGTCAAGTAAGCCGCGTATTGGATCCCCGGCGCATAAGTGGTACCCAGCCGCTTCCTTGGGAAAACATTGAACTGTTTGGCAACGTTCCACAACTCTGGATAGATCGACTCGCATGGCTCGGGGACCTCATAGGTGATTCCACCCCACTTCATCATATGGAGGCTGCTAACAAAGGTCATGGGCACCTGATCCAGTATCTTCATCAAAGCCACGGTTTCAGACACAGGATCATCTAACTCAAGTGGACCAAACCTGTAGGGGAAGCAGCTCTCAGGTGTCAACTTGTTAGGCGTCCGGTAATAGTTGAGCGTAAAATTCATAGGTGTGTGCGGGCCCTTCTGGAAGTCTTCGTTCAGCCGGGCACCGTCAGGGTCACTGCACTTTACAAGGTACCATGTGTAATCCAGTTCCTCTCTTAAATCATCATCCTGCAGTAGCGTCTCAGCGAAGTAATCCAACAGGTTACCCCCGAAAGGCTCCTCACAGTTGGGGAAACCATGTATCAAGGCGTTATACTTGCCGTCACCAATCTTGAGGCCGTCAATAATATCCCCATTGGTGGACTTACCCAAGTCGATTAACTCTACTTTCCCCGGGTACTCGTTCACCATATCAGCGTTTCTCTGGTGTAACTCATCAACTGTCATGTATCTTTTGAAATTTGGTACGTTATCTAGTATATTCGAAAAATCAGGCATAAGAAAATAAGGGGATAATGGTTAATAATGGATTCTAAAAAAGAGATGATTGGAGTCTACTCATCCAAGTCGTCGTCATCCCAATCTTCATCTTCGTCGTCCCAGTCATCATCCTCATCCTCGAGGCAGTAGATACACAGCTTCTGATCTGGCTCACCGCAGTCAGGACAGAATTTCTCGCCGCACATCTTACACTTAGTGATCTGGTCGGATTCTACTCCACATATTGCGCATATTGGCATATTACATTACTCCGTTTCGCCGCTTAGGCAGATTGCATAAATCTAACGAATAAAATAACCATTCTATTAATCCTTTACAGCAAAAAAGGTTCATAGAAGCAGTTTGTTTTAACGATACACGTAATTTGTTTATATAATAACTAAACCTGAAACCATATATAAGCAAATTACCTTAAAAACTAAAAAACAGTTCAATTAAACCATTCAAATTAATAAGGATGAGAAATAACCTGTTTAATTACAACAGCCTATTTCATTGACCGCACTAGGTTAGGTGTACTTAAATCCATCCCGTTAACCGCGAACTCTTCTACCACTGCCTCCCGCACCTTGGAGTCAATCATCTGGCCTCTCTGAGTATCAGCGATATAATAAAACAGAGTATACTCCATGGCAAAGTTTGGGAAATCAGTGATCCAGACATATGGCTCGGGTTCATCAATAACCTCCTCCACCTTCCCGATAGCTGCAAGGAGAATAACCCTGATATTCATGGGTTTCTCACTATAATCAACAGTAACCGTGCAACGTCTACGAACTACATCGTAAGCACTCTGATTAGCTACCGCTGTCTCTAGGAGGATCTGATTAGGCACTGAGATAACCACATTGTCAAGTGTCCTCATACGAGTGTAGATCAGGTCAATATTCTCCACCACGACAAACTGTTCCTGGAAATATAGCCTATCCCTAATCTTAAAGGGGCGACTCACCATGATTATCAACCCCGCCAAAGCGTTACCTATTGTACTCATAGACGCGAAACCCACAATAGTACCCCCCGCGAGAACCCAGAGCCCGAGGAAGAAATCAATCTTAATCCCCAGTGTGTTAAAGATGATTACAACGAGGATAATGTAAGCCGTCCACTTGGATATCCGCCGAAAAAGGAAAGCCGTATTACTATCTAATACCTCACGTTTCCTGAGTCTATCAACCTCCCTGACGATTACACGATAACCAACCAAGACTATACCGATAATTACCGCAGTGGTGATAATATTGATCAGGTTCTCATCCACCCATCCATAAACCTGGTTCAAATAACCCAGAAACTCTCCCGTGGCCGACATACCTATAGATAAACATAATCCCAATTTATCAATGATCAATAAATGATCACTTTTTATACATACACCTCAAGATGAGTGACCTTATCGAGACAGCCCGGAGCATCAACTAACCTTTTTTCAAAAAAGTTTATACCTCAAGCTTATAGAAACTCATTATATGCCAAAAGGACCAAGACCACCATGCATTGGAATGTACGGCTTCGAGTTTGAATGTCAAGAATGTGAATGGGCAGCCAAATGTAAGGAAATGGATGAAGCCATAGAGCAAGCCGTGACCAGGAAAGGCACACACGTCAGGCTTACTGGTAAGTACTCAGAGAAAAAGTACAAACCAAGAACCCACAGATAACCAGTTTCAGCCACCCCCGTACCCCGGATTATTCAGTAAACCATTATATTAGCGCTAAATCCTATTGAAGGTTAAACGGAGACCCAATTATTGAAGTTCATAGGAGAATTCATCCAGGAGATAAACCAGAAGAAATCCCGTTTCAGGGAATTATTCTGGTTAGACGATAAACAATCCAATATAGAGGAAACTATCAAAGATGAGCTTGAACACCACTGGAATAAATTACCTATACCGGATAACGTGTTCACAGAGGAATACAGTATAGACAGTAGTAGCGCCTCAAGAACACTCAACAATGGAGTAGACTTCTTCATCATACGAGCCCTCATGCTGGGCACAGGGAACTATAAGAAACCCAAGCTGAGATTCGAGATGGTCAAAGGAATCCGGGACTATAACGTGATCACAGGATTCGAGAGAATACTACGAGATCTGATCGAGATAGAGATTGTACTTGATAACCTAGATGATATCCCAGCAAATAGTATCGTATTGATAGACGGGAACCTTTATGGAAGGTTTACTCACCTGCTCCAAGAGCTTCACCTCAGCGGTTGGTACCATTTACCATTGGAGCTACTGAACGCCATGCAGAAACTATACGATGAATGCGAAAAAAGAAACATCATGCTAGTAGGAGTAAGCAAGTTCAGCAAAACCCGGGTACTAACCACCGCGTTACTCAGAACCAGCTACCCCAACATAACCGAGCCTGATTATCTGGACGTTGAGATATTATACAAGTGGAAACACGGTGAAACAGGTTACACCACTCCCTTGATGCTGGGTGACTACGCGATAGCCAAACAGATTGATCAACTATTAGAAAACCCAGAGAAATACCGGGCCAACTACTTCAAGAGCATACCTAATCAAAGAAGAGACTGGGCAACGCAGGTAATCTCAGATATCCCTTATAGCCCAGCAATAGTGATGTTCCACCTGATACCAAAGGCACATGCCCAGCCTCTAAGGATCGATATCCCCGCTTGTAACCTCGGTTCAAGGAAGAAAATCGCTGATGTGCGTCCATTCGAGTTCATAGAGTCAAAGAAACTAGAGCAAGTGGTAAGGCAGATCACAAGTGATTTTGGTGGAAGAGACGTATACAATGCCCTCCTATACATAGTAGACAAGGAGGTAAGACTGGGGGTAAAAGAAGTTGACACAGTCTATAAATCAGTTCTAGGCGAGGAACTGGGTGTACCAATAGAATATGATCGCTCAACACGGAGGTTCAGCATATGATGGAGAATAAAGCAGGATACATAGTAGGAGAAGTTGACACAGGAAACTTTGGATTCATAAGCGACTTGGACAGCTACCCACCACGACACGAATACTTACTCATACCAGACGTAAAAGAACGGATCGGAGACAGGGTGAAAAAAGTCAATGTACTAGCCCAGGTGAACCGGATAAGCAACTACAGTGATATACTTGGTGAAGGACTCAGCCTAGATGAACTGGAGAAACTCATTGACCGCTACACAGCCACCACAAAGGTCTACGGCACAGCCAAGGTACTGGGCTACCTCAACGAGCGAAACGAGGTAATAGTACCCAGAAGCGCCGCCATACCCGGCCAAAAAGTCTACATCGCCCCCTCAGATCTCCTGTCACGATTCTTCACAAAAAACAAGGGCAACGGAATCCCCGTAGGGGGATTAATCACGAGAGAGGAAGTAAGAGTACAGATAGACCCCAACGGATTCAGGAAGCATGTGTCCGTAATAGCCCAGACAGGAGCCGGTAAAAGCTACCTAGTAGGACTTATACTAGAGAACCTACTTCCCCTAGGAGCCACCATAATCGTCCTGGACCCCAACAGCGACTACGTGATGATGAAAAAAACAGGCGACGGACAACCCACAGAAATAGCGGACGACGTAGCCATATACCGCCCCCCGGGCATCAAGGGAAGAAGATACAGCGACACAGACATCGGGGGAGCCGAAAACTATACCATAGACTTCAGCAGACTCACAGACAGCGAGATCTGCGAGGTAGCCGGAATCAGCAGCCGCTGGGTCCACATCAGAGGCGCCATCTCAGACGCCCTCAAATCACTGGAAGGCACATATGGCCCAAAGCAGCTAGTAGATCGTCTCAGTCACATGGCCCTCGCCGAGGAGGATCGGCAGAGACGCGAAGCAGCCGGGAGAGCATCCAACTACATTAGACGACTCATGACCTACAGCGTATGGGGGAGCCAGAGCATCCCCATAGATGACCTAATGAAACCCAAACACATGAGCGTAATAGACCTAGCTGGGTTACAGCGCCACGTATCACAGTACATCGTCCAAAAAACGCTGGAAGACTTATGGAGCCTCGCGGTTACAGGACAACTAAAATACCCCATATTCGTGGTGCTGGAGGAAGCTCACAACTTCGCACCAGGGACACAGGTTAACGCGCAATCCGCTTGCTTGGACATAATCGAGAAGATAGCTGCAGAAGGAAGAAAATTCGGCATATTCCAGATGGTGGTAACCCAGAGACCCGGAAAGATAAGCAGTAACGTACTCAGCCAGTGTAACAGCCAGATTATCATGCGCCTCACCAACCCGGAGGACATGAGCGCAGTACGCAGAAGCAGCGAAGGACTCAGCGAGGACCTGTTCAACGATCTCCCGGGCTTAAACAAGGGAGAAGCCGTAGTCGTGGGTGAACTAACCAAGATACCCACAATGATCAAGATCTCGGGTAGGAAAAGCGGAGAAGGAGGAAGCGACATAGACTTGGATGCAGCACTGAGCCGAGCACTCGCTGACTATAACCGGGATAAACGTATGGCGCCAGAGGAAGCTACGGATAAAGAATACGATACAAAGTGGTAAAATTGGTAAGGATCGTAATAACCGGAGACAACCACCTTAACCTCTATAACCAGAAACTAGGCTCTAGACTATCAGATCGACGCGTAACCATAGGTAAAGCTTGGAGCAAGACCATAGAATACGCAATTAAAAACAAAGCCGACCTATACATAAACACTGGAGACCTATTTGATCAACTAAGCCCAAGGAACCCTCCCAGAGCCAGCGTAATAGATGGCTTCAAACGACTCCGAGACGCCGATATATCCGCCTACATAGTGGCTGGAAACCATGAGGTGCCCAGCAGCGAACGAGAAGGATTGTCTCCCCATGCACTCCTAAGAGAAGCCGAACTCGCAACTGTATTCGAGAACAGGACAAACTTTGAGCAAAAAATGGAGCAAATAGGTGACATCAGTGTCTCCATAGCAGGAATGTCCTATAACAAGAACCTAGCACCGAAAACAGACCCTCTTGAAGGGAAGACCATACCCGCTGGAGCTGACCTGAACATAGCCATACTGCATTACAGTATAGAGGATATCGCTCCCCCCATATGGGAGGAACCATTGATAAGAAAAGCTAGCATCGAGAGAAATAACCACATCCAGTTATACGCCATGGGGCATATACACGAGCACATAACCACAAAGATCAATGATAGCCACATAGTATACCCGGGTGGCACGGAGCACTATGACTTCGGTGAATGGGAGAAATCCACCGGCTTCACAGTAGCCGACTATGAGGAAGATATAAGACTAGAATACATACCTGTAGAGTCCCAGCCCATGAAGCAGGTAAAGCTCCACACAAGCTTCACCGAGCATGATAAGATAAACCACTCCATCAACGAAGAGATAAACAAATACTCAGACCCCAACGGATTACTACAACTAGTGCTGGAAGGCGAGGTGCCCTTCCAGAAATACACCAAGATCGACTTCACAGGCATCACTCAGACTGGATCAAGTCAAAACTTCTACTTTGAACTGGTAGACAGGATCAGACCCACAGGAGAGGGCCTAGAATTCAAACCAGGAGAGGGATTAAACCCACGGAAAAAACTGGAAGAAGTAGCACAGAAAGCAGTCGATAACGCAGAAGGCGAGGATAAAAAGATCTGGCAACAAGCCATGACCTACGCCATAGAGTACTACCTCAAGGAGAGGGAGAACTAATGTTCAAACTGGTATTCCTCAAAGCCACCGGCTTCAAACGACTAGACATACAGGACAGGCTTGAATTCCCCGATGGAAGACTACTCGTGCATGGACGAAACGAGAGCGGTAAGAGCACCCTTATGGAAGCCATCCACTATGGTCTATACGGTCAACCCCTGAGACCCAGTAAAAACGCTGGAAACGATGATATCATCTGCTACGGTGAGAGCAAAGCCATAGTAGAACTAGACTTCAGCCTAAACGACACCCAGTACCAGGTTAGGCGAGAACTACTACGAGACAAGACCAACATCCACCTACTCAACAAACGAGAAAAAGATGGAAAACTAACCAGAATAACCACCGGTTACAGAAACGTCAACGACGAGATATCCGAGATACTCCACGGAATCGACAGCGACGCATTACTAAACAGCTGCCTAGTAGAACAAAAAGAACTGGGGAAACTGGAAGCCGCAAGTAAACAGGACCGCATCAAAGCAATGAGCAGTCTCCTGAACCTTGAGGCATTCATTGACGCCCGAGACGATTTAAAGACAGAGTGTAGCAATCTGGAGAAAATACACCTTGAGACCCAGAGAAAACTGGACGCCTCCGAGAAAGCAAGAGAAGAACATCTAGAAGCCGAGAAGAAAAGGAAACAAGCGGAGAAACGATTAATAGAGATAATTGAAGAACGGGAAAAAGTAGAGAAAACCCTGAAGAAGCTTCGTGAAAAACTGAAAATAATCCAGGAAATGAAAAAACACCAGAACAAGATCAAAGAAAACAAGACGAAGAAAAAGGGAAAACAAGACGAACTCGAACTACTAAGAGAACAACTAGAAGAGATAAAAATAGCTGAAAACGCGCTAGATGAAATAGAGGAAAAAATACCTAAAGCAGAAGGAACACTAGAGAACCTAGATGAACAGATCGAGACTCTTCAACGCTTATCTCAGCTACATGAGAAACTACGAGAGATAGAATCCAAACTGGAAAACATCGAGATACGGTTAAAGGAAAACCGGAAAGCTCACATGGAAGCCAGAGAAGCTAAGAAGAAAATAGACACCATTAACGAAGAGCTAAAACAATACAAGGAAGCTAGGAAAGCCGCGGAGAAGATCGAGACCATTTCCAGTTATTTCAACCAATACACAGGCTTACAGAGAGAAGAAAACCGGTTATTTAACGAATTAGCCTCAACCCGCGGACAGTTAGATGAATCAAAGACCAGCGAGTCCAGGATAAAAGAACTGAAAGAAGAGATCAACCAAGCACAGGAAGATAGAAACCATGCTCAGAGATATAGGACCGTCGGTATCGTAGGCATCACCGCAGGGTTACTGGTACTAGCCTGTACCTTATTCACATCGATATGGATCGGAGTAGCGGTTGGATCCATAATCTTAGCCATAGGCGGATACCTGTACTCTTCCAATAACACCGTAAAACTAGAGAAACAAATCCAGAGTATTCAAACCCGGAGAGAGAAACTACTAGGCGATAGAGCCAGAATACAGGATTATTATACAGCCATAGAAGAAATCGAATCCAAGCTCAAAGAGACGAGAGAGAAACAGAAGAACCTAGAGGAATCCATAATCATGGAATCCAACCAGCTACCAGACCAGCCTAGAGAATACAAATCAGTCTTAAAACTCACGGAGCCAGACTCTGTGAACAAGCTACGAGCATGGATAAATGAAGACACAGAAACATATACCAGA
Source organism: uncultured Candidatus Bathyarchaeia archaeon (assembly GCA_964559155.1). GTDB lineage: Archaea > Thermoproteota > Bathyarchaeia > TCS64 > TCS64 > RBG-16-57-9. The sequence goes on from CAZLHA010000008.1 coordinate 14,401, forward strand.
CTCACTGCCGAGAAAAATAGTCTACAAGAAAAAGCAGATTCACTGGAGTCCATAACGAAAACCCTTGAATCTATTCAGAAAGAAAAAGAGGAACAACAGGAACAAGCCGAACAATATAAAAAACAAATAACGAAAATAGAGAAAAAAACAGATGTATCCCTGAAAGACGAGCACAAAATAAGAAAAGAGCATACGGAGGCAAATAACAAACTCACCGGGTTAAGAACCCAGAAAAACAGCTACATAAAATCTCTGGAACGACGCCCACAAGTAAAGAAACAGATCACAGAGACCAGCAACAAGATCAACCTACTCACCGCCACAATAGAACAGGAAACAAAGAAACTGGTGAAATTAGAAAAACAGGGTGTAACTATAGCTGATGAGCCAAAACTCAGCGAAGAAAGAGAGGAAAATGTCAGCAAGTCAGCGCAGCTGGGACAGGAAGAAAAAGAAAGAAATCAGGACATAAAGGAATCCAAAAAAATCATAGAGAAAACAAAAGAACTCAAAGAACAATACCCACCCCTCAAGGAGGAAACCATACGGGAAAAGTTCAGACTAGAATCCATGCGCCGAGCAACTGTATTACTGGACACTACAAGAGACAGCATAATGGGTAGCGTAAAACAAAACGTCGAGAAAAACATGATGCAGTTCCTACCCACATTAACCGACAACCGATACAATATGGCCCGTATAGACGAGACAAACTACAGGATAGAGGTATACGATAAACAAGCCAAAACTTGGCGTGGAAAAGGCGTCTTTAGCGGGGCAACGCAGGATCAGTTCAGTCTTGCCCTGCGCTTGGCATTCGCCATAAGCACTATACCAAGCAGCAGGGGCGCCAGACCCGGATTCATATTCCTAGATGAACCCTTAAGTGGCTTCGATGCACAGCGTCGTAACGGCTTCATGCAGCTCCTACGGGAAGAACTATCTAAACACTTTGACCAGGTAATAGTCATCAGCCACTTAGAGGCACTTGCAGAGGACTTTACAAACAGTCTAACAATGGATGCCGGTAAGATAATCAGGGTGCAGCGCTAGCTCCCACTCTGTTCACGGATTGAGACATCGCGGTGTCACGGAGCCCTCCTCCGTCCCGATATCCAGGGAGCGTCCAACGTTCGAGCTTAGGTTGCTCCCTCCCGGGCCTGGCCAGGTTCACTCGTCGAATGCCCAGTTACACCCCTACAGGTGTACACGGTGCAACCGCCGACCCCCCTGGGCAGGACATCGACAGAGCGCGCCGAGTCCTTCGACATCCGCTTCCGATCCCGTTGCAGGTTACTGACCCCTCCATGTATCCCTTTTGAGGTATGAGGCAGGGCTAGCTCCCCGGTCCTACCTAACGCTGCACCTATAGCTTGTAAGTGTCCGGTAAAAACATTGTGCGTATATTTCCACAAAGTTTTTGAGACTGTTAACGTTTTTTCCCTTATATTGGTACTAGCCCGAACTGTGAGAGGCTTAGAAATATATTCAATAATATTAAACCGATGAAGCCATAGGTTGCACCTGTTCTAAGCATGGCGCCATTAGCAAATCTCTGAGTAAATTCTCGCCACATCTGTCCACCGTCTAGTGGTCCGATGGGGAGCATATTCATCATAGCCAAGTTTATTGAGACAAAGTAAATCCAGTTAAAGAACATGATGAGATGCGGTGGCATGCTCTGCCCCAGAAAAATAAATACGGGTATCGTGAGTAAACCTGTTATTAGATTAATAATGCTACCCACAGCGTAAACCCTCATACGTGACCATATGGAGGCAGCGTCCATATCCTCCTCGTTAGGCTCAACTGCTCCACCAAAAGTGATCACAGCAAACATAACCGCCGCAGACTTGACGCGTATACCCTCAACTATACACATAACTCCGTGCCCGATCTCGTGAGACAGTATGATTATACCAGCTGCTAGCAGGAACCATGGAAGACTATTTACGCTTATTGTCACCCCGGGTATCAGGGGCTGCACTGGAGAAGCTTGCTCGGGTTTGAAGACAAAGCTCCAGATATTCTTCACTAATATATATGTGATGAAGCTGGCCTGCCCCACGCTGGCGGCTATTCCAATGTTCCCTAGCGTCTTCCAACCCATTGGGGCGATATTAGCTATACGCTTGATCACTTCGTTAAGCCGGGTGGACTTGTATAATGCATACATGGGTGCTATATCCCAGCCTTTCTCCTCCAGCTTGAACTGTTTCGCCAGAAAATAGAACGCTGTCCAGGCTATTAGGATCAGACCAAGGGTTAGTGTCTCTTGTGACATAGATCACTGTAGTGGGTAACCTCAAAATATAAGGAGACCGAAAAACACCATGAAAGGTATGCAGGGAAACAGCGTCACCTACTCTGAGAAGCATTGGAGCACATTATCTCGACTTAGAACTATGTCAGAGTCCATGATGCAGCCTCTAATTGAAGCACATATCTATTGCATCGTATACGGCAGTATAGCCCGTGGAGACGTAACTGAGACCAGCGACATCGACATATATATTCCACGACCACCCAGCCCCACGTTAATTGAAGCCACCCTAGAATCTCATGGTGTCCGATACAGTAGACGAGAGATAATACAAGCTACCCCTAGCTACGCTGCGAAAGCCTACATATACCTCGATGACCTGCGAAGCTACAGTTTCCCACTTATACCTTTAAGGCCATCTGAGGAGGATTTCACAGGCTTCGCTGGGAGAATCGATTATGATCAACTAAGTAAGGACATCAGAGTACCTGGGGTGAATAAAGAGTTACTACTCATAGAACCTACAGAGAATGGACACATAGAGACCCCAATCCATGGTATAGAAGGTATAGTTGCAAAAAAACTCGGAGTAGATACCAGAATAGTTCATCAACGTCTAAGAACACTAAAACGCAGAGAAAAAGTTGGACGAACAGGTGTATACATTAAAAGGGAACTAGCTCCTAGCGAGTCCCTTGGAACTGTGTTTAACCAACTGGCTAAAAACGATTCAGCTATCCGTAGAAGATTAAGAAAAAATGGGTAAAAAAACTAGTTAAGGTCTTTAAAGCTGAGTACTTCTACTCCGCGAGGTATGCGTACGCCCTCGGCTACTCGTTCACCTATGATGTTTTCAATGTTCTTCTCACGAGCTGTATCAATTAGGCGCCCTGTCACTATTCCGTCAAAGACAACTGTCTTAATGTTGCTGGTGTTTTTCAGTTTCTCAACGAGGTCGCTTACAGGTATCTTCTTCTCCTTCTCGCCATTGTTCTTAATGAGAACCGCTTCAAGTGTTCCTTTAAGCTCCTTAGTTAGTTCAACAACCTCGTTTGGTATGCCTTCTTCGAGTGTGGTCTTCTTATCCAGAGCGCTCTGGATCTCTTCAGGGCTTAGTTCTTCCACCTCTTTTCCCCTGGGGGCTCTCGCCACATATGTGGGGGGTGCTACCTGCTTCAACTCTTGAAGTATCAGGTCTCCTCCCCTGTCTCCATCAAGGAAAGCTGTTACTTCTTTTTTATTGGCTAGGTTTTTTATGGTGTTAGGAACCTTGACGCCCTCCATGGCGATGACGCCTGTGACGCCGCTCTTAATTAGATTGTTAACGTCTGCTCTTCCCTCAACGACAATTATCTCATCGCTCTTGCTGATATCGGGGCTTGCAGTGAGTCTTTCTCTCCCATAGTGTACTGCTTTGACTTTCTTGTCCTCTTTCTGGACCTCGTCTAGGAGTTGCTCTATTTCTTGTCCATCCTTGACTACCCAGTCACGCATGAGTTCTTTAGCTCGCTCAACTATCTGTTTACGCTTGTCGACACGAACATCGGTTATACTCTCTATGTTTATCTTAGATTCACATGGGCCTACCCTGTCCACGGTCTCCATGGCTGCAGCGATTAACGCTGTCTCAGCGCGGTCAAGACTGCTTGGTGCGATAATCTCTCCCTTGGTCATGTCTTTGGATGATCTTAGGTTAATATCGATCCTACCGATCTTGCCTGATTTCTGGAGTTCACGTAGCTCAAACTCTTTAGGGAATAATCCCTCGGTCTGCCCGAAAATAGCCCCGATCACATCATGTTTCTCGACAACGCCTTCGATGGTGAAGTAGGCTTTAATGACATATTTTGCGCCTGCGAATTTCTCTGTGTCTTTCAACTGTGATCCTCTCTATTTTCTACTATCACCCTTACCGCAGGGGTCCCTAGAAATGATTGGGACCTGCCGGGCGTACTGTATTTTGGAATCCCGTTAATCCTTTTTTCTATATGATCTGCAGGAGAACAATATTCACAGGGTTCCCCTACTAGTGAGAGTGATGATGCGTCTATTGACGCAGTTTTGTAAGTTGTCTAGGGGAATAAAAAGGTTCCCGAATAAGGTTAGCTTTAAGTGTTTGATGTGTGGTATTTTTGAGAGGCTTAACACTTGGGTATACGTGTTGCAATCAATGGTTTTGGCCGTACAGGCCGTCTAGCTTTCAGATCCGCCTTCGAGAGAGGGCTCGACTTGGAATTCGTTGCTGTTAATAGAGGTGACCCAGAGAAGTTGGCGCACCTCTTAAAGTATGATAGCGTTCACGGCAGGTTTCCATATGAAGTAGAGGTTGGAGGTGATGGCCTCTTTGTTGAAGGACAGGAGGTAAAAGTTCTATACGAGTCAGACGCTGAGAATCTTCCCTGGAAGGAGCTTGATGTTGATGTTGTTATAGAGTCTAGTGGTCATTACAGGGATAGGGAGAGCGCGTCAAAACACTTGACCGCTGGGGCTAAGAAGGTGTTGATAAGTGCTCCGGCGAAAAACCCTGATATCACCGTTGTTATGGGGGTTAATGATGATAAATATGATTCTGGTGTACATCATATAGTGAGTAATGCATCATGTACCACTAACTGTTTAGCTACTGTGGCAAAGGTTCTAAATGATGAATTCAACATCGTTAACGGTTTTATGTCCACTATTCACGGTTATACGGGAACCCAGATGATTCTGGATAGAGCTCACAAAGATATGCGGCGGGCCAGATCAGCGGCAATAAACATTATCCCCACCAGTACCGGGGCGGCGAAAGCCCTCAAAGATGTTATGCCGGAGTTGGATGGAAAACTAGACGCCATGGCTTTCAGGGTGCCAGTGCCTGATGTTAGCTTGATTGATCTCGTGGTTAATCTGGAAAACGATGTAACTGTGGACAAAGTTAATAGAGCGTATAAAGCGGCATCTGATGACTTTATGAAGGGTATTCTGGGTTACAGTGATGAGCCTCTGGTATCGACAGATTATATTGGTTGTCCATACAGTTCGATAGTGGATAGCCTTGAGACTAGGATCATCGGTAATATGGTAAAAGTAGTGGCTTGGTACGATAATGAGTGGGGTTATAGCTCGAGACTGGTGGATTTAGCCCAGAAAATGATTTAACGGGTAATCTCTAGTCCCCGCATTTTCTCCAAGTTTTCCGGTTTTTTCTCAAAGTACTCGTGCACAGGATCTAATAGTTTGATTACTGATGCGGATATACCGTTTTTTAGGTCCAGTGGATGTAAATCGCCTTTTGAGTATGTGTCAGCTAGTTCCTCAAAGTTTTCGAAGCTGATGTCTCCACCGAATTTATCTGGACGCTCTATGTTTAACTCACCGAGATGCGGAAAGACCAGCATTCTGGCGTGATCCAGTACCGGGTTGCCCCTAACTATTTTCTCTGGGCAGAAAGCGTCATGGTATTTCTCTTTAATCTCTTTTGGTGAGTCATTAACCCAGATGGCTCCCTTTCCGACGCTCTTACTCATCTTACCTCTGATGCTCTTGTCTATCTCTTCGTCTTCATCGAAGCTGCCTTCAATGGATGTGTCCTGTAGGCTGGGTAATAGTGGGCTGTGAAGACAGACAGGTGGGTCGAATCCTAGTTTTGGCGCCGCTTCCCTGGCCAGCATATGTACTTTACGTTGATCCATCCCTGCTGCTGCTACGTCTAGCTCCATCTGGAATATGTCGCTTGTCTGGAGAGCAGGGTACAAAGCCCACGCTGATTCTACGTCTACGGAGTCTGCACTGCGACCCATGATGGGCATAGCTCTCAGCATTCTCTTCAAGCTGGTGGACTTCATAACTCTCACTACTTTTTCCCAGTATTCTTTACCGTCTACTAGATCGCTGGTCCAGAGGTACTCTACTTTTCCCTCCGGTAGTCCCAGTGCTGTGAAGCAGTCCTTGAAGTATTCTCCAGCAGCCCGGATGTTCTCCATTTTCCCCCCCATCTTATTATTGATCCACCCATGCCAGTCCGCTAAGAAGATGATAAAGTGAAAACCCGCATCAGCATAGTCTCTCATTTTCTTACCCACGATGAGACCGGTTCCTGCGTGCATCATCCCACTGGGTTCAAACCCAACGTATCCACGTGGATGTTCTTTGGTCTCTAATAGTTCTCGTAGTTCTTCACGTGTGATTATTTCCTGTAGATTTTGTGAGACTAATTTGAAACGGGTTTCAGTATCCATTTTGATTCGCTAACTCTGTTATTCTGATGCATTCTTTTTAAGAGTATAGGACAGGGGAACATGTCTAATCTAGTGTAAAATAATAAGATCTGGTCTGGTGTTATTGGGTTTAGTGAACGACGCCCATGCGGTGCAGTTCTTCTCTGAGAACCTTGAGAGTGTTCTTCAAGTTGGTCTGTTTAGACACGTATTCATCCCCGGTGATTATCTCCTGCTTGAATTGACTATCCAGTCCCGCAAGGGTGGCCTCTATCTCGCTTATCCTCGCACGAACAAGCTCAGTATAATCCACGCTTCCCTCTGATTCCTTTAGAGCCGCTACATCTGCTTGGACTATTCCGTCGTGGATTCTCAGTATCCTGTCGGATATTCGAGCGATATTGGGGTCATGTGTAACCATGATAACTGTCTTTCCCATCTCTTTATTGATCTTGCGGAGATACTCAACGACTATTCTCGCGTTCTCAGTGTCCAGTTCACCGGTTGGCTCGTCTGCCAGCACCAGTGGAGGATCATTTCCTAGGGCCGCAGCTAGGGCTATCCTCTGCTGTTCGCCGCCGCTTAACTCCCCCGGTTTGTGATCTCTTCGATCAAGCAATCCAACAACTTCTAGTAACTCTTTAGTTCGTCTTTCCCTCTCGTTAGCTTTTATCCCTAACGCCGCCATGGGTAGCTCAATATTCTCTGAAGCGGTTAATGTGGGTATGAGGTTCATGTTCTGGAAAACGTGGCCCACTGTCTCGCGGCGAAAGTTAACCAGATCAGTGGTTGACATTTTTGTTAGATCAACGTCGAAGACCTTGGCGGATCCTGCTGTGGCTTTGTCTAGTCCTCCGATGATGTTTAGTAATGTGGTTTTTCCGCTTCCGCTTGGCCCGATGATGGAGATCATCTCTCCTATACGAACGTTTACGTTCAAACCGCGCAGGGCCTGAACCTCTATCTCGCCAAGCTTGTATATCTTTATCAGGTCTCTTACTATGACCGCGTTTCGTGTACTCATTTTCCTTATTCCTCCAGTTTTAGATCCGGCTCCGTGGATATTCTGTTAACAGCCACCACGATGGGTATTATGGTGGATACTATTATGAGCCCAATTATTGCACCAATCTGTATGATTACTTTTGTGGGGAACACCACTTTATAGCTGAATATAAACGCCAGTGTATTATTAAATAGATTAACGATACCATAGAGCGTAAAGACTCCGACGAATAACCCTAGACCGATTGCGAATAAGTCCATACCCAGGTTCTCCGTTAGTAGCGTTGCAGCCATCTGTCTTGGGCTGAATCCTCTGATAGCCATTATTGTAAGTTCCTTGATCCTGCTACGTATCATCGTTGATATGATTAGTACTATTCCGACTGATGCGACTAATCCAGCGAAGTATGTGCCCAGTACTTGTATCTGTTTGGGGCCTGAGAGCAGTACATTATTCAGGGCGTTCTCTAGATTCACAGCCGCTAGGTCTACTCTCTGTACATCCGGGTCGACTTCACCTAGGGTGGTTCTTATCTCTGTGTTATTCACACCGGGCTCCAGTTTGGCTATGATTCTTCTCTGGTCAATATATCTCTCCTTGATTCGCTCCATGAAGACGTCGTTAACATACATCATGGGGTTTGATGGTACCCAGTTTTCCCCAGCTTCCTTACCGAAGAAGCCCACTATCCTAACCTGATAGGTTCTCGCAGCTGTTTGTATGAGCATCGTATTATTGACACTCAGTCCTAAGGCCTCTGCTGCGCCTCTCTCGATTAAAGCACCATTATCCGTATTATTCATGGATTCAAAAACCGAGAGGTCGTCGACAAAATCTTCTGGCATATACGCTGATTCCCGCCACGTCAGCGGGTCTATGCCCCGTACAGGCATGGCGCCCAGACTGGTATCTGGTGTAAATAATATCTCTAATGAGGCGCTCTCTACTCCATCAACTTTTCTAACCTTCTCAAGAACCGATAATGCGTCTTCACCCTCAAACAGCCAGACCGCGGCGTCAGCTCCAACCGATGTATAAACCGCGCTCTCGATGAAATCCTCACTTGTGGCAACGTTCCCAATAACTGTTACGCTGTACCCTACGATTAAGGCAACCATGAAGGTGGTTGCAGCTGTCCTCTTCAGGTTCCTAGTGGAGCTTAACGTTGAGTAACTCGCTACATCGCCTGCGAACAGTTCTGATATTTTACTTAATACTCTGTACCATGGTACATAATACACGAATAACTTTGTGAATCCCCAGAAAAACAGTATGGGAGCTATAAAGCTAAGCAAATAGTCAGAGCCCCACCAAGTGGAGTAAATTAGTTGTACTATCAAGTTGCTAGTCGTAGGTCTAAACTGATCTACCGTCACCCCGAAGTATATCATAACGAATCTGTATGTACCCAACAAGAGTGCGATCAAAGGGGGTAATAGCTCAAAGTCTTCCTCCTCCTGGCTTATATGCTCCCTGAGGGCTTCAACGATATCGATATCAACGGCTTCTTGGGCTGGTCTAATTATCGAGAATAATGCAAGTGCGGTGCTGAATATGAATATAAACACAAGTGTCACTGGGTTAATAGCCCGTAAAATATCTACTGGGTTTACCCCCTGAATAACTAGGGGTAGTACCAAGCTGCTGCCAATGATACCCACTATACCTGCTAATATGGATACGATGAATCCTTCGAATAATAGCATTTTAAGAACCTGCCTAGGGTTCAGTCCACGGGTTAATAGTAATCCAATTTCTCTTCTCCGTAACCCGAAAACGACCTCGGCTATGGTGGTACCAAGGTACCATGCTGTGAAGAATACAGGCAAGCTCACCACTATGGTGCTTGTCTTCATCTGGTTTGAGTTCTGTGTGATGGCGTCAAGCATCTCGCCTAAAAAGTTCCTAGGGAGGTACATGTACTCGGCGCCGTTGGCGTTAATCTCCTCAAATATCTTATCTACCTCTTCCTTGCTGCTCGTAATATCCCATGGGTTCACTAGGTTTTCCCTGTCAAGGCTGATCAAGGCGACGCCATTCTGGTCATCGGTGGGTCGTCTATCCTCCGCGAAAATCTCGTGTTGAATATCCATATAGGTATCGGTGCTCATTAGGATGAGGTTGTAGCTTGGTCTTCTCTGACTTGGATCATTCTTGCTGAATAATCCTTGAAGATATCTATCATATCTACCTACAAAGAGGGTCCACGTGGTATCCTCCACCGCGACAGCATCAGCGATTGGAAGTGTGAACTGTCTATCCTCAAAACCGGGCGGACTCTCCCAGAGGTATGTGTTAATATTGAGTGTGACTGATCCATTCGCTAGGTACTCCTCTGTTAGCGCCGAGCTAACGTCAAAATAGATTTTACCCCGCTCTAATTGTTCAACTCCCTTGAGTCCATCATAGAATTTGGAGCCATCAGGGATGGCGATAAGATAAACCCCCTCTACCGATGCGTTAACACCGGGCTCATACATCCTTACAGGTGCCCAGATAAACTTACTAATGCTTGTGACGCCTTCGATATGACCTAATACGTTCTCTACGTCGAGTATACGTGTCTTGGTGATGTTCTTATGGCTGGCCTCATCAATAATATCATAGGGCGCCGAGTCAAATATCTGATCAAGACTCCTAGCCCCGATAGCGTCTGCTCCCTGTAGTATACCAGCAAACAGTGTAGTAGCTAGGGCAACGCTGAGAAATAGGGAAAGAAACATCCCTTTTCCACGTATTATTCGCTTAACTGCGTAACGGAACATCCCCCAAAGAGACGCGGTGCCTGTTTAAAAAAACTTGCTAAAATTAGAGCACTATACCCTTATCCTAATCTAATAAATATTTTGATTAATTAAGCTAAAGTTTATAACCCCTGCCCGGATACCAACAGCAGTGAATTTGATGTTCCAACTCCTTGGACAATTACTACAGCAGGATAGCGAGATAGGTATGATACTGCAAACCCTGTTCAGTTTTGCATTCATCATATACCTATTCTACGCCCAGAAAATCCAGGCCATGACCATGCTACGCCAAATTGAGACTCATCTACGTAAGATTAAACGATTTAGGGATAAAGGCAGGGAAACCGCTATTGAGGCGATAAATAAATTCGGTAAGCCAACCAAGGATCCGACTCCACAGGTTGAGCGTTTTATGGATCACTTTATGATAGAGCCGGTTGCCATGGACCCCGCCGGTGTAGTGCAGAAGCTTGGTAAAATAATTAATGTACGTGAGTTCACTTTCGAGAGAGAAGTTGAGCAGATGACTCCTGAGGCTACTGAGGCTCAGAGGCACAACTTGGAGAATCTACTTGAGGCAAGTCTAGCTCTTAACATCTTCTACAAGGTTGTTCGCCACTACTATTTGATGGGTAAGAAAACGATGAACGTGTACATCATTATGCAGATACATATGATCTTACCCATGCTTATCCAGCAGATAGAGGCTTATAGCGCTGCATTACAGGCGTTCAAAGACGGAATACCCATAGGGGACAGCGTTGGACCAATAGTGGCAGCCAAACTCATCAATGGTGCACCTACGAGGGAGATAGCCAAAGAAATGGTAGCCGGTGAGATAGAGTTTGAGGGAAGACGAGTAATAGTAACAAAAGCTATGGGACCCGGTGGAAGTGTAGGTAAGCCCGGTGACGCCATTGATAACCTCATAAAGGAGGAGAATGGAAAAGTGAAGATGCTCATCACAGTAGATGCAGCCGGGAAACTTGAAGGCGAGGATGCCGGTGAGATCGCTGAAGGTGTAGGCGCTGCTATCGGAGGGCCCGGTGTAGAGAAGTATAAGATGGAGAAAGCCGCCATAGACAACGATGTGCCACTGTACGCGGTAGCCATAAAACAAGGTATGGAACACGTGGTAGCTCCCCTAGTCGAGGAGCTTATGGAAGCCACTGAGAAAGCTGTTAGCAGTGTAAAGGGTCTCATACTTGATTACAGCGAAGAGGGTGACACAGTGATTGTAGCAGGAATTGGTAACACAGTGGGGGTAGGACAATGAGGAGAATGGCAGGTTCGGATACCGGCCCACTAGCAGGTGGGGCAACCCAGAACTGGGTAAGCCTTGGGTTAATGATTGTCGTTGGCGCCATCGCTCTTGCGAGCCTTTACATGGGATTCAAAGAGTATGGTGACAACAACATCGAGACCGCTTTCATGTATATACTCATAGGGGTATCAGGGTTCGTAGCGATAGGTTTTAGCTTCTTCAGGGCACAACCCGCAAAGAAAACCAAGAAAGGACCCAAGGAAGTCGAGGTAGTAACCACATTAAAGTGTCCGCAATGTAACCTGAAAAGAGTTAGAGCCCATCAGGTCGGTGACTATATCTTCAAGAAAGATGAACCCTGTACTCGATGCGAGGGTCACATGACCATTAACCGGATAAATGCCCGCAAGGACCCGAAGAAGAAAGACTAGGCTGTAGTTACTTCACAGCCACCTTTTGTTACTATTACACTGTGTTCAGCTTGAGCTACTTTTGCCCGGGTCTTTTCGAGTAGCTGGGGGTAACCCATTATACATTTTGAGTCAAGTAATTCCTGGAAAGCCGCTGCTGCATCTGGTTTATTATATTTCTTCATTACCCATCTAGACGCGAAGGGTAATGTGCGGTACTCTTTCTGTATATATTTCATCATTTTCTTCGCTGTGCCTTTTACTGAGCGTCTCTTCAGTATTCTGTAAATATTACTAGGCGGGCCATCCATCACCCGGCCCTCGGCAGTCGGTGGAACCGCGAAAGGCTCGATGGCGTAAACGTCTCCTTCCTGTATAATATGGTGATCAAGGCCGTCTATGTTGGGTATACTCTGCCCGGCGTGAACTACGAACCTGGCTAATTTATGTCCCGTTAGGTTGCTGATAGGTTTGGCTCCTCTCATTTCTATCGCTTTCTCGATGGCTGCGCCCACTTCGTTTGCTTTGATTCCCGGTCTTATTGTATTGATAGCTGCATTAAGCCCCGCTGTTGCTGCTTCTATAAGGTAATCAAGCGATGGATCAAATGACACGGTTTTTGCTGTGTCCGCGATGTATCCATCCACGTGTACACCTACGTCCAGTTTTACTAGGCTGTGTTCGGGAATAACCGTAGTATCATTTATAGGGGAACAGAAATGCGCTGCAACGTGATCAATATCTACATTGCATGGGAACGCCATCTTCCCGCCTAGCTTCTCTACTCTCTCATTAACAATGTCACAGATATACTCAACTTTCATACCTGGCTCAATCTCAGCAAGCGTCGTGTCTCTAACCTCTGACGCTATGCGTCCAGCTTCTAGAAGGGCTTCATATGGCTTCATACTCAAAGGAATAGAAATCTTGGGGAAAAGGCTTCCCCTTGGGAACGAGTCTACTTGACGACCAGCACTGGTTTGGTGCAACTCTCGACTATTCTGCGGCTAGTGCTTCCCAGTATCCACCCTGTGATGCCGCCCAGCCCCCTGCTGCCTATAACGATTAAGTCAACATCGCTGTTCTCGGCTTCATCCACTATTGTGGCTGAGGGTCTTCCCTCCATGAGGTTGGTTACTACTTTGAGATCCGGGTAATGGTTTTTAATATCCTCTTTTGCTTCCTTTAGGCTCTGACCGTATACTTTTTTCATTCGGTCCTGATAGTCCCCCATATCCTGGGCGGCGGCTACTGGTGCTGCTCCAAAACCCTCATCTGGAAAGACGGGCATCATTACACGTGGAACAACTGATGTGATGGTGACCTCGGCTTTCATCAGGGTCGCGATAGAGACCGCTTGATCAAGAGCATGTTTACTGGCCTCAGATCCGTCAAAGGCGACTAATATTTTCTTATACATTGTATTCAGTTAAAGAATGAATGTTGAGGAATATAAGCTTCTCAACTCACGTTCTGCAGTTTTTTATGGGGTCCATAGAGGGTGAGAATGATTTTCCACTCTTCTTCATCTATGAATGCGCATAACCCTTTCCCGTATTGCTTAGCCACTTCTATAACGTATCTTGCAGCGGATTCAATATCCATTGGGTGGCTTGCCCCTGTTCCGCAGCCGGGTACAGGTACTTCTGTTGTTATTGCTACTCCTATCAGGGGTGAACTTGTGGCTATGCAGGGTTGCATTATGCTGTTGATGTGGTCGAGCCCGTTACCGTATGGTGTGATATCCTGTGTTGTTATAGGGCAGACCTTGGGTAGTTCTCCTGTCACCCATTCCATGATATCCAGCAGGTCTTTGCTCACTTTCAGGACCCACCCCTCTTTTACTGTTGGTGTGATGGCGAATCCTCTCCAGTTTGCTATACGGTTGCCTTTGGTTGTGTCTATGCTGATTAATGCATCCATGTCGGTGTCCACTTCCATGCGGTTCATGGTTACTGTGTCTACGGGGCTGCCCATGAAGGGAACCGGTTCATGTGGCTTAATGGGGGCATTTGGGCATATGTGGGTTGATATAATCACGTCGCCGGGTAGTCTGTCTCCTTTTTGACTCATATCAGCGAGTTTAGAGGCGACGCTTAAGGCTGTGATAGCTCCATCCGCGTCGGATACGATTCCTATCTGTTGGGGTCTTGTCCCTACACCTCCTAGTCTTCCTATTACTCCTAGGGTCGGTGCTTCTCCACCCTTGGTTTTGCCTTTGGTGCCAGGTATCTTTATCTTAATGAAGTCTGTGTTATCTTTTTGCCCTTTTATCTCATTGACTTTTACTTTTTGGACGCCTTGTTTCTTCAAATATTCTGCTACTTTCTCTCCGTTTATTGTCGCGTCGTCTAGAAGGTCCATTATCTCGATTACTTGTTTCAACATACTTTGAATATATGCTTAGAATAGTTAAAACCGTATAGATTCAGTGACATCAAGTTTAACAATAGGCTTGTTTTCACTCAAAATGTGGCAGAGTCTGTAACCAGAAAACAGGAAAGTGAGGAGACGCTGCGTCGCAGGATACGCCAGTTGAAAGAGAGAGAACAAAGAATAAGAAAAGAACGTCAACACCTTGAGTACCTGCTACGGGAAAAAATATACCAAAAATATATGCAAATTGAGAAAAACTTGGAGGAAAAAACTAGCGATCAGCCCTGACAACTAGACTAAATCGGTCATAATCATACCTATGGACTTTCACCCCGGCTGCCACGCCCTCAGAGTATTCTCCCGCTGTCCCATCCCTGATACGCTTGGCTGCCTCATAACATTCCTTGATGAGGTGTTTCTCTATCTTAGGCTCATTGTGGCTTGGTATCACCCACTCGTAGTGGGGCATGAGCTTCACCATCTTGGAGAAGCTATCAATAAACTGATCCAGACTGGTTGTGGGTGTATAGACATAAATGGGGGCAGGATAGAAGCTGTCACCGGTCCAGAATAACTCGTTTTCACGATCCAGCAGACAAATGCTATCCGGGCTATGTCCCGGGGTGTGAATAACCTCAAGGATACGGTTACCGAGGTCTATCTCGTCCCCATCATGGAGCCACCTGGTTACCGTGAATGGTTTAATGCTCCACTCCTCTTCATCAAAGTACCCGGGGAAAGGCTTCCAAACCATGTCCTCGTCAAGGTAGTGTCCCATCTGTTCTCTGGTCTGTCCTTTTTTAGCTCGCTTCTTGCTGAACTCGGTTTCCAGTGCCATTACCTCTTTGAATTGATGGTTACCCCCGATATGGTCTCCATGGGTGTGGGTGTTCACCACCATCACCGGTAGATCCGTTAAACCCGTCACCAGTTTCTTAATGTTCCCGATACCGTTCCCGGTATCAATTAAAGCTGCTTTTTCCTCACCTATTACGAGGTAGCTGATTACTTCCTCGAATTGACCATCCTCGTAGATGGCGTAGACCGTGTCCGTGAGCTTGTATACCTCGAACCATTTGTCTGGTTGGTCTATTTTCTCATAGTTGCTCCATGCTTCTCGTGGGAGTTTTTCGTACCATTTCTCTGGTACTATTATGTTTGACTCCGTGTCATCTGAATAAGCCATAGGGTTGAACCCTACTTACTCCATTATAGGGTTAACGTTCTACCTATGACAAAAAACATTGATAGTATCCCATTATAGGTTGTTGAGAAATTCTGCTGTGTCCAGTAACAGGTGAATTATTCACACCGGATTATGAATCTTAAACAATTTGGAGATATCAGTTATTCACCCATCGTTGAATAAGTCAGGTGGGGCTGAGCGTTACTGCCTTGAGATGATAGCTGCTTTAATGGATAATGGGTTCTCTGTGAGCTTGTACCCTATAGATAGGACAGACTGGGAACACTTAGAGAAAACTCATAGCCTCATGATTAGGTCATGTAATGAATTCTATTTGCGAGAGAAAAAACTGGAGCCACTTGGCTTATTATCGTGGCTGAATACTGCTATACTCTATCTCTGGCTACTTGTACGGGGTTGTGAGGAGGCGGATATTTGTATTAATAATTATGGAGAGGTGATGCCCTTCTTCGCCCAAGTCTCTGTAATTCACTCTGTGCCCATGAGTTCAATCAGTGATAATAGTTATGGGATACCCTTATGGGGACTTATCCAGCGAATCTACCGCTGTTTATTCAATTATATGGATCAACGCTACGGCTCAAAAATCATCATAACCAACTCCAAGTATAATATGCGAAAAATCAATGAAAAAACTCACAGACTTATAGAGATAGTTTATCCACCAGTAGAGTTACCTCGGAGGAACACGGTGGAAAAAAGCGGTGAAATACTAACAGTATCCAGGATAAAGGCATCAAAAGAGTTAAACAAGATCGCAGAGATTGCGGCGTACTCCCCCAGAAACAGATTCAACGTTGCTGGTAAGACAGAGATAGGCTCCGAGCGACTCATCAGGCAACTCCGGCAATACAAGAACATAAAGGTAATCTCAAACCCCCGGCGAGAAACCATAATCCAGTTGATGAACCAGTGCAGCCTCTACTTATCCACGCAATCCAATGAGGCATTCGGAATGGCCATCGTGGAAGCCATGGAGAAATGGGATAATCCTCTATTTACCTTGTATAGATCTGTGCGTTCTCTGAGAAACTGGGCTCGTTTATCCATCCAGAGAGTCCTTCGATCCGTAAAGTCTCATAGTCCAGTAGCTCCACCAGCACAGTGATCCTTGGCATATGACTGTGCTCATCGCTCTCTGGGTCTCCCTCAGCCCAATAGTATATAGCTCCACTATCTGGTTTAACCTGTGAGAACTTGGGTGTCTCTTCCTCTAGTAGGTATACGCCTATGGGTACATCCAGTATACCTCCAATACTGATTAACGCTTTACTGGGGTCATACATATCATAGCAGAATGAGAGATGCTTATCCCAGTCACCCATGGGTTCATCAGGGTCTATGTTTTCGTGGAACCAGTTGCCCGAGAGTGTCCCGTTTATATCATAGTCGTAGACACCGGTTATGGGTTCCTCTGTCCTAGTCATTAATGGGACTAGTTGTTCGTATAGTTCTGGTGTACAGTAATCCAAGAAGTGGCCCTCTGTTGAGGATAACCCATATTTCATTGGGTTGATGTAGCTGGAGATGGAGAGATCATGAACCCTCCAATTCATGGTGTACTGGGCTTGCGGACGACCACCGGTATACCCCAGCAGCTCTCCCTCTGATACCTCTATATCTAGGTGTGTCATCCCCTCTGAAACCTCGCCGATTTTATCTATTAGCTCATCGCTGAGCTCTGAGACGTGGCCGAGACGGGTTATCTGTGTCTTGGCTGTTGCTATCCTTATCTCGTAGTCATTATAGGTGCCTGTTCTACCTCTCCCCTGGGGCCACTCTAGTTTATGATATGATAACTCTATAATGTAGCCATCCGCTGGTGAATAGACTTCGATGTCTGGGGGATATGATTCGGGGTTCTTCCATAATATGTACCCGTTTTGGGTGGGGAATGTGTGGCCGTCTCCTGGTCCCAGGTTTCCGAATGGCCATATCTCTTCTATATCTTCCACATTGATTGGGGGGCTGTTGAATAGTATAGGGTCATCTGGTAGAGGCAGATTCTGGGGGAACATGTATTCAACGTTACCTAGTGAGGGTGTTCCCTCTTTCTCCTCTATCTCATCCATGAATTTTAATCTGGGTGTATAATCACTAACCTTGTTCCAGGTATCTTGGACTATGCCGAGTAGATCACTGGGCATCTCCGGGTCTTCTATGGTGAATAAGATATACCCTTTATCCTGTATCTGGTATTTTATCCAGTTGAATTGCATTTCCTTGTAGTCATCCTCCTGGGTTCCCTCATCAACCAGTGTATAATCTGCGAGTTCTTCTCTGTACCAGCCGAGGATATCAAAATCATTGTAACTGTAGAATCTGTAATCTGCTCCCTCTGGGATATTTACATCCTCTAATAGTCTCTTATCCTCTGGTATAGAGTGAAGATCTGAGTTAATTGGCAGGGTGAATGGGGTGGTCTCGTTTCCAGTGGTAGGCTCAGGTTCATCTTCTGGCTCCGCCTCATTACTTTGCTCTGGAGCATCCTCTGTATCGGTTTCACTGGGTTCAGGGGTGTCCTCATCTGGTATAGTGGTGGTTTCATTGTCATCTCCATTAATTTGATCTGATGATAGCTCCTCTGGTTTTAGATAATTTAAGGCAAATACTCCCCCGATAACAAGGATACCGACAACGGCCACGACTAATAGATTCTTATTCACTAATCCCTATGGCTATAATGTTTAGTTATAAAAGATGAGGGTTTATTCAGGTGCCTTGGTTACTACGCTGAATCTATCGAACTCATATTTCCTGATAGGTGTACCCCTGTCTGTTCCCTCTTTATAGGATCCGCGTCCCTCAGCGATATCCACCACAGCCTTGAAAACATCCTTCAATAATTTTTTCTCGACCCATGGCTCGTTGTGACTAGGCATCAATCTATCGTATTCATCATAGTGTTCTA